>CAYGQJ010000001.1:0-131229 GCA_964351845.1 uncultured Flavobacteriaceae bacterium
TAAAAGTACGAGGTTGGAAATACGAAATACGAAGTAAAACGCTCTTACTAGCCGAAGATGGCGGTGGTTGTTTACCCCTTTTTATAATTTTTTCCTTTACAAAAAGAAGTAAACTTTCCGTTTCTCATTTATCTGGAGAGTAATTTGAATGTACGAGGTTGGAAGTTGGAAGCACGAAGTTAGATGCTGGAAATTTCAAGTTTGAGGTACGAAGTCAAAAGCATGAATTATACTAGCCGACAATAGCATTGCCTTTTTATAAAAATCTAATCCCTTCTTACACATTAAGTTTACTATCTTTAGGCTTCAAAAATTCAACAATGAAAAAATTAATTTTCTTACTTGTAATCACATCATTATTTGCTTGTTCTACGGATAGTAACAATGATGATGTTCCAGAAATCACTACAATTATTACTATTTCAAATTTTTCAACTTCTATAGATGAAAACCCTACAGAAAATCAATCTTTAGGCACCATCAATGCAAATACAAATCAGGGCACACTATCCTTTAGTATCACAGATCAATCACCCAATGGGGCTATTTCTATAGATACTTCTACCGGAGAGTTATTTGTTGCAAACACAACGCTGTTTGATTTTGAAACCAATACTACGATTTCTGGAACTATCCAAGCGACAAATGGAGGCATTACTGAAATGGCAACATTCACTATCCAAATAAATGATATTTTTGAAGAAAACATTTTTGAAGGAAACGTTATATTATTATCACAAGAAGGAGTAAATGATTTTGGTGCCAATCAATACACTCAAATTAATGGTGATTTGAGAATAGGTGCTTCTGTGGCACCCAATTTCACTATAGTTGATTTATCTCCACTAAACACAATCCAAACAGCAAGTAATTTGAACATTGTAGCAAATCAATTTTTACAAAATTTATCTGGACTAGAGAATCTCACTTCTATTCATGGATCTATACTAATTATACAAAACCCTAACTTAGAGGACATCACTTCGATTTCTGCAATTAACAGTGAATTAGACAACCAAATTGTTATAACAGAAAACCCTAACTTACTTAGTCTAGAAGGGTTAAACAATATCCTGAGTGCTCTTAATTTAGTGATCGAATCTAATGCATTACTTACAAATTTAAATCCTCTTAATAATTTAACACTTATTGAAAATCAAGTAGCAATAAGATTTAACGATAATCTATCAGATTTATGTGGAATCCAAAATGCCGTCTTAAACAGTAATATTGAACCTATAGATTACTTTATGGAGGGTAATTTATTTAATCCCACACTTGAAGACTTTGAAGAAGGAAATTGTAGTTTGTGATAATTCTTTTAAATATTGTAATCTCAGAGTTATTGACTTCAATCCCTCCTAAAGTCAGCATTAAATACTTAAATAAGGATATAGCAGGGATACAAAGCATAGAAACACACTTTGATTAGGAGAATTACTTACTAAAATTGATTGTTTTATAGTTCGCTTTCGCGTAAGTGAAGTTCATGCTGAGTGTAGCCGAAGTACGAAAGCAGACTCGTTCAAAATCTTATTGTTGCAGTGCCTTCATTACTTCTTTTTTATAAGAGATGCCTATCGGGATTTCTATGGTTCCAATCTCAATATCTTGCATGGTATAACTAGTAATCTTATGTGTATTTACCATATAAGAACGATGAACTCTCATAAAATAAGAAGGGACTTTTTGTTCAAAAAGACTGATTTTATCTTTGGTAGAAATGCTTTCTTTTTCTAGATGTATGCGTACATAATCTTTAATACTCTCCACATACAAAACCTCTTTAAAAATAACTTTTACGTACTTCCGATTGGCATTTACATACATATAGTCGTCTTCAATGACCATCGTTGAAGTAACTTCTTTTTGAATGACAGAGCTTCCTACTTTATCAAAATATTTGGTAATGGATTTAAAAAAACGATCCATGGTAATCGGTTTTAATAAATAGTCAATCACATCCAATTCATAGCTTTCCACGGCATACTCACGATAGGCGGTAGTGAAAATAATAGCAGGTGGATTTTGCAGTGATTTTACAAATTGAATTCCAGAAAGTTCAGGCATTTGAATATCTAAAAAAATGATATCAACTGGGGTTGTTTTAAGGAATTCAAATGCTTCTATAGCATTCCAACAAGTAGTAACAAGTTCTAATTGTGTAAACTGCTGAATATGTTTTTCTAATAATTCGATAGCCAATGGCTCATCATCTACTACAATACAAGTGACCTTTTTGCTCATAACGTGATCGTCAAATTAACTTCATAAGAGGTAGAAGATTCTTCATAATTCCATTCATAATGATCAGGGTAAATCAATTCTAGTTGGCGTTTTACATTGGTCTCGCCTATTCCCTTTTTATATCCCATCTCATCGGTTTGAGGTAGTGCTGATTTTGTATTATAGACTCTAATATACAACACTCCTTTTTTTACGTTCATAGCAATCTCGACTATAGGTTGTTGTATCGATCCGCTTACGCCATGTTTAAACGCATTTTCTACAATAGAAATTAAAATCAAAGGCGCTATTTGTGCCATTTCATCATCTAGACTGTGCTCAAATTTTAACTGTAAACGCTTACCATATCGTAGCTTTTCTAAATCTAAATAATGTTGTAATAATGTAATCTCTTTATTTACTAAAACCTTATCTTCTTTACACTGATATAACATATAATCTAACATCTCTGAAAGTTTAGCGACTACATCTGGTGCATGGTCTGATTTTTTAAGTGTCAGCGCATAGAGGTTATTTAACGTATTAAACAGAAAGTGTGGGTGGATTTGAGCTTTTAAAAAATTAAGCTCTGCATCTATTTTTTCTTTTTCTAAACGATCCACTTTCCTTTTTTCTGCCCCACGGGCTCTAAGCATTTTTATAAATATAAACGGAATTGTCACAGAGTATACTCTTCCTATATATCCTAAAATAGTTTCGTCATAATAGGCAACGATTTCCCACAGACGTTCTTTATATCCTTCTTGACCTGCTAATCGTTCTGCTATTTGCACATTATTAAAACGGTAAAGAACACAAAGAATAAAAGAGCTTATAATAAAGTACATTATAAACTGAAAATACTTTTCCTTCTGAAAGAATTTTGGAATTAAATAATACGCTAAAAAATAAGTAGCGATCATTTTAGTGGGTAACCCAATGGCTCTATACGTCAAAGATTGTAATGCTTCTGTTATACTTCTATCTGCAATAATAGGAGCCAGAAACAACACGCATATCCAAAAAAGCACATGCAATACAATTCTATTTTGAAGTAATTTGTCTAAAAATTGAAATGATTTTCCCATAACTATATTGAAAAATAGAAAAAAAACAGATCAATTATACCATCAGTCGATGAATACAGAATAATGACTCCTCAATTCTACATAACAGCCCATGAATTTCATTTGACAATTTTCATATAGCATTCAACAGTCTTTACGTAACACTCATCTACTTTTAAAAACAACAATCTATTCTGTAAGTACATTGCTCAAAAATTAAGTACATCATGAAATCACCAATTATTTTTCTTTTATTTTTTTGTATGGCTACACAGAGTTTATATGCACAAAAATTAGAAATCACATCCACAATCTTTACAAGCGAATCTGGAAAAGAAGTAAAAGCAGAAGTAGGTACTATTGAGGTCCCTGAAAACAGAAAAAATACCAATTCGGTAATGATTCCTATTCACTTTATCAAATTAAAAAGCAACAATCCTAACGCTAAAACACCTATTTTTTATCTAGAAGGAGGTCCAGGCTCTAGCTGTACTTGGCAAGCTAGTAATCCCGAATATCTAGAGAACTGGTTACCCTATCTAGAACTAGGTGATGTAGTTTTAATAGATCAAAGAGGAACAGGCGCTCAAACCGAACGCACGTTATTTATCTGGCAAAAAGAACTTCCTAAACATCTTTTTGTAGATGCAGAAGTTTCTCAAAAACATTTTAATGCAATGTCCCAAGAGGCCTTACAATCCTATAAAGATAGAAATGTAGACTTACAAGGGTATACAACTGTAGAAAATGCACATGATATAGATACCTTACGACAGGCTTTAGGGTATACTAAAATTTCCCTCTTTGGCTTTAGTTATGGTACACATCTAGGTCAAACATATATGAAGTACCATCAAGAGTCTGTAGAAAATGCAGTATTAGTGGGTGTAGAAGGATTTAATGACACCTTTAAGTTACCATTAACAATGGATATGCAATTACATAAAATTGCGCTGCTTTCTAACCATGACCCTAGTATAAACAAAGAGGTTCCTGATCTTGTCGCTTTGTATGAGAAGGTGATTAAAAAAATCAAAAAAAATCCCATCGAATTAGAAATAAGGTCTGCACTCACTGGAACTCCTATAAAAGTATTAGTAGGTCCTTATGGACTTAATATCGTCTTACGAATAGATATCGGAGATGCGAGTGACATCCCTGTATTACCTCGACTTCTATATAGTATAGATCAAGGGGATTACTCTTTATTACAATGGTTTGTGCAAAAAAGGCATCAGATGGTCTATGGCATACACGGAATGTCTATAACGATGGATGCTGCTTCTGGATCTTCTCCAAGTAGACTTGCTCGTATTGAGGAAGAAAACAAAAAAAGCTTTTTTAAGGATGTAACCAATCCAAATAACATAGAGAACTGGTCAATACCTGATCTAGGTGAAGATTTTAGAGCTCCGCTTGTGACAAACATACGCACCTTATTTTTGAGCGGCACGTTAGATTTTAACACGCCTCCCTACCAAGCAGAACAGGTACGATGGGGCTATACAAACAGCACTCATATTATTGTAAAAAATGCAGGACACGAACAGATCGTGTATCATCCTAAAGCACAAGAAACTATTCTACGTTTTTTAAAAGGTAATCCTGTAGATAATGTGACCATGTCATATCCTCCGGTACAATTTATTCCTGTGACTGGAACTTCTGAAAATCTTTGGCATCCTTCATTAGGAGAAGAGTAACACCATAAAGCAGAAAGGCATAGCATATAACATCTATGCCTTTCTAATTTTAAAATCAATTGTCATCGTATTGGATACGCTTTCGCGAAAGCGGACTATGAATCAATCCATTCAATTTTAGTTAGCTCTTTACTTTTCGACAACGAATCTTCCAAGTAGGAAACGTAATGGTTTCGGTCGTGTCTGTCCATTCTCCAAGCCAATGAAATCCTTCTTTGGTGATATGACTAAAGGTAATACGGTAAAATCCATCTGCTCCATTGGGGGCTTTTTGTTTATTGTAGAGCACAATACTATCACCCCGTTTTCCTCCTTTCCAAGTTGAAAGTCTTGTGGTTGGGACTTTGTTTGAATAATAGTGTACATACCACTGACTACTATCTGCTATAAATTGACGTATGCTCCCTGAGTGGCTTCCATCCGCTTTTAAGGTTTCATCTTGAACAGCAGCTCCATTCATAATATATTTGTAACGCCATATCATAGCTTCGGGTGCTCCCCATGTCTGATCTGGATTTCTTCTTGTAGATGTACATTCACATTCTCCAATAAGCAATTCATACTCTAATAGTTGTTGGGGCGCATCGGGATGAGGACGTCCATACGGATATGTTTCTGATACATCATAAGCATATTCTTGCGCCGATAATTGGATAGAAAAAAGAAACAACAGTAGTACTATTTTATAATTCATAGTGTATGGTATTTACATCACAAATGAACTAAAAAACAATATGCGAGAAGCATCTCTTGCAGAGAATGCTATTAAATTTGCAGTAAACGATGTTAAGAAACCTCTAAGGTTCCTAAAAAGTCTCTAACACTTTTAAGTTGGCTTTTGGAAACTTGAACCTCATCGTTCGTAGAGAGAAGTATTCTAGGTGGATTTGCCAATGTAAACTCTTTTACAAAATCCATATTGACAATGGCTTTTCGGTGTACTCTTAGAAAATTAGGCCCCAGTTTTTCTTCTAGGGCTTTTAAGGAAGTACGCATGCTTAAAGAACCGCCATCTTGTGTATGCACCTTCACACAATAATCATCTGCTTCTATCCAACATATTTGTGCCACTGGAATGACTCTTTTCTTATTTCCGATTTTAATCGTCACCACTTGCGCCTTATCATCTGTATAGGTACTTAGTTTTTTATAAAGCATTTCATTGGTCATTTTTACATCTGAAAGTTGATGTACTTGAATTTGTAACTGTTCATTAGAAAAATACAAATGCAAAATCACTGAAATGGCAATGTACCCTAATGTATACATAGGTGCTTTTTGAAACACATAAAAGGTTACATATTCATTGAAAAATAAGGATACAGAAAACGAATCTCCATTGAGACCCATTTGAAGGAGACTAATAAGGATCGTATTTAATAATACCAAGCCAAGAATACAGGAGGTAAGCGTAAGGTAATAAGATGTTGTATTGGCTTTTGCTTTTGTATATTTTATATAACTAAATAGAAAAAAACCTAATAGCATCCATACTAACCAACGATAGGCTTGACCTTTTAATAATTCTAAAAAAGTAACGCCTTCTGCAATATCATATCTATTTATATAATACAATTGTTGTGCGGTCTCAAACGCAATCGTTAAGATCAGAATGAGTGTTATAAAACCAACAATACGTCTAAAATGTACACTACTAGTAAACATCCTTTTTATTATTTTAGCAAACTACTTCAGGCCATTTTAAGGAAAAAGCATTTAATTTCGAGGCAAGCTTCCAAGCATTTTAAATCTCGATTACCAAGTAAAGATACTACAAGATCTTTTAGTGTTGCATAATAGTGTATGGTATTGATATGATCCTCATTCCAAACTCACATGGATCACTCGATATTCAATTTCAATCTTTTTAGCCTTTGAACTCCCTAATGAATTAATAAAAAGCAACGCTGGGTCCATTCCTTGTTCTACTAGATAATTTCCTACAGCGATGGCGCGTTGTGAAGAGATTTTAACATGAATACTATCTGGCGCATTAGACACATAATGACTTCGTATTTGTAATCTATATCCTTTGTTTATGTAAGGCACCAACTTTCTATTAAGAACTCTAAGATCCTTCTTTGAAAGGGGCTTTTCAGGATTCTCTAAAGAAACGTCTAGCTTCTGATAGCTGACCAAAGCACAATCTATGTCTTCCCATTTTATTTTTTTCTTGTCTTCATTAAAACATTTTATATAACATTTCCCTGGTTCGGGATTTGGAGGTACATCATAGGTTTGAGCATACACGGATGTAGTCAACATTGCCACTAGTAAAACAACATATATTTTCATATTCTTGCTTAAAACTGACTCACCACCTTCAAATAATCTTCGCGGTTTTTTACAAAATCAAGATCTGAAATATCGATGATTTTTACGTTGAGCTGATGTTGAGATTTTATAAAATCTAAATACCCTTGATTGATCTTTTCGAGATAGGTTGCATCAATTTCCTTTTCATAGCTACGACCTCGTTTTTTGATATTTTTCAGGAGACGTTCTGTATTCTGATATAAGTATACATACAAATCGGGTTGTGGCAAATCGCGATACATCATTTCGTGTAAACGTTTATACAACACATACTCTTCTTCTTGCAGGGTTACTTGAGAAAATATAAGTGATTTATACCGATCATAATCGGCGATCATAAAATCTTTAAAAAGATCATATTGCCCGATATCATCTAGTAATTGCTGATACCGATCTGCCAAAAAAGACATTTCTAACGGAAAGGCATATCGCTCTGGTTCTTTGTAAAACTTAGGTAAAAAAGGATTATCCTTGAAACGCTCTAAGATAGATTTGGCATTAAACTCTTGTGAGATCATCTCAACGAGGCTGGTTTTTCCAGCTCCTATATTCCCTTCAATGACAATATAATTATAGTCTCCCAAAGACATCGAATCCTTTGGATTTTTTAACCACTTAGGCTGTTTGGTAACAACACTTTCATCTGGACAGATTTCCAATAACGCTGAGTACGTTTTTGTACTTTGACCATGCACTTCGACAGGCTCAGTGTGACACTCAGTATCAACTCTATCGGGATGTTCTACATCTCCTGCAATATCTGCGAGTGGTTGCAATACAAACCGACGCTCACACATACGCGGGTGCGGGACTTGAAGCGCAGGTGTATCAATAATCGCATCATCATACAAAAGGATATCAATATCAATAGGACGCGATTGGTATCCTGCCCCTTCTTCCCGGATGCGTCCCATAGCCACTTCTATCTCTAATACTTTTTTAAGAAGTTTAGCCGAAGAAAGATTGGTATGTAAGCGCATCACACAATTATGAAAGTCAGGGCCTTCAAATCCTAATGCAGGGCTTTGATATACGGGAGATATTTTACTAATACGACCTACCTGAGTAAATAACAACCCTATGGCTTTATTAAGGTTTTCGTAAGTATTCCCCTGATTACTTCCTAATGATAAATAGATGGTGTGCAAGATGACTAGTGCGTTAACATTTATGAACAAATTAAGTAAAAGATTCTCATAATGGGTTAATTTTAGCCTTGAAGTTATTAAGAATATGAATCCAACGACATCTAGACGTTCCGTTAAAGACATACAAGCTGCTTACAGAATCTATTTTACACTGGGAGCTCTTTTTATATGCGCCCTTGTGGTTTCTAATCTCATTTTTCAAAAATTTTTTAGTTGGAATCCTTTTGGATGGTTCAACTTTGAAATCTCCGTAGGGATCCTTCCCTATCCCATTACTTTTTTGATTACCGATCTTGTCAGTGAGATTTACGGAAGGAAAAAAGCAAATCAAATGGTGACTACAGGTATTTTTGCTTCCTTATTTTCATTACTCATTGTGTACACCGCAAATGCTGTCCCGGCCATAGCGACATCGCCTGTAAGTGATGCCTTATTCTCAAAAGTATTTGGCGCTACGGCACTTGCTGTATTTGCCAGTATGACTGCTTATTTGCTGGCACAGTATGTTGATATTTATATTTATCATTTCTGGAAAAAACTAACCAAAGGCAAACATTTATGGCTCCGTAATAATTTCTCAACATTCATTTCTCAATTTGTAGATACGGCTTCAGTATTGCTATTATTATGCTCTTTTGAGATTTTATCTTGGGATCTTTTTGGAACCTTACTTGTTTCAGGAGTGCTTTTTAAAATCATCGTAGCTGCCTTTGACACGCCGCTATTATACCTAGGCGTCTATCTATTCAGAAAAAGATTTGACCTTGCCGAAGGCGAAGAGCTCGAATTAGACGTATAACCATAAAACACCCACATAGATGTGTGCCATTTTGGAGACTACACATTTTAAACTATAAAATTTCAACTTAATGAAACGCATTTTAAAAATTGTAGGGAGTATCCTCTTAGTACTTATCTTACTTTTGGTTGCTTCTCCTTTTCTTTTTAGAGGAAAGTTAGAGGATTTACTCAAGAAGACGATTAACAACAACGTAAATGCGCAAGTCACTTGGGAAACCTTAGACATAAGTTTGTTCAAAAACTTCCCGAACGCCACGGTGATTCTAAATGACTTTAGTGTCGTAAATAATACACCGTTTGAAGGAGATACGCTTGCCTACGGAAAAGAGCTCCGTATTGCCATGGGCGTCAAACAACTTTTTAAAGATGTAGGCGATGATCCTATAAAAGTAGACGCCCTGAGATTGGATGATGCGATCATTAACATACATGTAGATTCCCTAGGCAATGCAAATTATGACATTGCAAAAGAGACTGCTACTGATCCCGCTGTCGCGAAAGAAAATACCGAATCAACTCCTTTTACGTTTGATCTTCAGCATTACGAACTCAATAATGCGACCATTAATTACCTAGATGAAAGTACTAAAACCTATCTGCGTTTATCCGAAATGAATCATGAAGGAAACGGGGATTTTAGCACCAATCAAAGTACGCTGAAAACCGAAACTACGGCACTCGCTTCTTTTGAATTTGACGGCATTAATTACCTAGACAACGCCGCTATTGATTTGGAAGCAGATGTACAACTTGATTTAGAGAATCAAAAATATACCTTTCTAGAAAACAAAGCGATCGTTCATGATCTGCCTTTACAGTTTGACGGCTATGTACAATTAATAGAAGAAGGAACTACCGTAGCTCTTTCTTTCGAAACACCTTCGTCAGATTTTAAAAACTTTCTAGCACTCATCCCAAAGGAATATGCACGTAATCTTGACGGGGTTCAAACCGGTGGCGATTTTCGCGTAAGCGGAAAAATAAATGGCAATGCGACCGATACGACGATCCCAAAACTTGATATTGCAATTACTTCAAATAATGCTTCTTTTAAATATCCTGACCTACCGAAGCAAATGAACAACATCAATATTGACGTAAAAATCAAAAATGATTCAGGGTTTGCAAATGACACCTATGTCAATATCAATTCGCTTAATTTTAAGATTGATGACGACTTGTTTTCTACCAACGGAAAACTACGTAATCTGACCACCAATATGCTGGTGAATTTGGCGATCAAAGGAACGCTAGACCTTGCAAATATTGAAAAGGTATATCCGCTGGATCTTAAAACGGCTTTAGAGGGAAAACTCATTGCCGATATGACTACCGCTTTTGATATGGATGCGGTTGATAAGCAACAATACCAACGCATTAAAAGTAGTGGTAACGCGCAGCTATCTGACTTTAGCTATGTGGGAGAAGAACTCCCTAAGCCTGTGACGATCACCAATGCGGCATTGACATTTCAGCCCGGTATTATACAACTGACCAATTTTGAAGGAAAAAGTGGCGATACTGATATTAATGCTACAGGAACTATAGAAAACCTCATCCCATTTGTGATGTCCAAAGAAGACCTAAAAGGACGATTTAATGTCGTATCACAAGTGTTTAATATGAATGATTTTTCTGTGACCGAAACCGTAGAGAGCGCTACCGATAAAAGCACCACTGGCAAAACAGCCACGACCGAGGAAACGTCTATAAAAATCCCAGATTTTCTAGATGCATCTCTAAATTTTAATGCGCGTAAAGTCATTTATGATGATCTAGAACTTACCGATGTACAAGGCACCGTAGCCATCGAAGACGAAAAAGCGTTACTAAGCAATGTGAATTCGACTATTTTTGGCGGGAATGCTGGGGTCTCTGGAAATGTATCTACAAAAACAGGAGTTCCTATGTTTGATATGGAGCTAGATTTGAGTAAAATCAATATTGACCAATCGTTTCAAAACATACAGCTTTTAAAACAGCTTGCGCCTATCGCCAAAGCCTTACAAGGGTCTCTTAATACAAAGATCAGCCTAAAAGGACAACTGGATGAAAATTTTGCCCCTATCCTTAGTACGATAGATGGAAATGCGTTTGCAGAGATTCTGACAGCAAAGGTAGATGCCTCTACAACGCCTTTGCTTTCTCAACTAGATAACCAGTTGGATTTTATAGATTTTGACAAGATAAATCTGGATAATCTGAAAGCAGCACTCACCTTTAAGGATGGAAAAGTGAATGTGAGTCCGTTTACCATCAAAGCTGATGCTATTGACATAGGCGTAAGTGGCGGTCATCGTTTTGATCATAGTATCGCATACGATCTTAAACTTGATATTCCTGTGGCGTATTTGGGTGGTGACGTAAGTAAACTACTAGCAAAACTCACAGCAAAGGAGAAGGAAAATCTATCGGCGCATGTGCCTATTACCCTTTCGGGAAATTTTACCAAGCCTGCTGTGCAGCTGAATTTGAAATCTGCGATTACCGACTTGACCAAACAGATTATAGAGATCCAGAAAAACAGATTGATAGAAGAAGGAACCGAACAGATTACGGATATTCTCGGAGACCTCCTAGGCGGTGGAAAAGACACACCAAAAGACAGTACCTCAACAACAGAGACGACGCCAAAACCTAAGGTAGATGATGTCATCAAAGATGTAACAGGCGACCTTTTGGAAGGTTTATTTGGCAAAAAGAAGAAGCAAAAAGAAACGAAGAAGGACACTGTAAATCGTCCATAAATAGGCTTATTCTCTTTTTAAACTATCATATCCAGAACGTGAATTATCTTCAATGATTTCTATAGGTATCGCTGGTGGGACATAGTCTTTAGACCTGTTTACAAACGTCTCCTTAACTCTCTTTGACACCATAAAATAAGGAATCCAAATCACTGCACGAAAGATACTTCTCACAATCTCTTTAACCGAATCAGTACCTTCTACACTGTCATAAAAAGTATTGTCTAACATAGAGGCTGCAATCGCATCAAAAATGACAAATCCTAAACTAACTGCATAGAAAAATATCATTAATCTAGGTACATTACTTCTACGCTCAAAGAAAAGTATGATTAGAATTATACAAAATACAATACGGGCGATATTGACTATCAATTCGAAAGAAAGTAGAAAAACATAAGATTTCCCATCAAGTTCTTCTGCACTCCACAAATAAGACCATGTATACGCATCATAAAAAACATCATTAACAACTAAGTCAAAGGTGATCAGAATAGGCGTTAGAATCAATCCAATCAGCACCAGCACCAACCATCCTCCTATTGGTTTTGCCCTTATATCCTTTATTGCGGGCGCTACATCATATTTAAAATATAAGAGATACCCACCATATCCTGCTAGGATAAACGTTATAATGGTTAATAACAAGGCCACCCAACTTACTCCTGAATTATCTATGCCTTCTTGCACTCCTTGATCGTAGGAGATAAAATAGGATAAGTCTTCTAGAGCAGCTTGCTGTTGTTCTATGTACTTGGGTGTATCTTCGGCAGGAACAAAATCGGCTTTTCTACGATAACTGTATGAAACGAGGATTTTATTGAGGTAAGCATCTACTTCATTTTTATAGGTAAAATAATCATTATCTATGGTTGTTTCTAAAGGCTCGACTTCCCATTCTTCTGGCAGATTTACAGAAATATCATACGTTATGGGTGTAGAATAACCAATATCATAAGGAGCAGTTCTTTCTGGGGATTTTACAGTGCTTACATAGTTTTCTAAGGCAAGTGGATAAATCTCTATATAAAGTAACTTTTCATTCTCTGCAGATTTTTGCCATAAAGAATCAATTTCATAGTACTCACTTACTACAAATTGGTTTTTAGTTTCTCTAAAATCCTCTGTGGCGATCTTATCCTTTACTTTTATTCTAGGAAACAAAACACTATAAAACTGCTTGTAATCTTTTTGAATAACAGTATTACTGCGTTGTGCAAAATCTGCTCGTATAGCATCTGCGTTACTGCCTTTGTAGGTTGTAATAACAGTAAATGACCCGCCGCCATTTATGGCATCTACATCATAGATCTCTTGGATATCTGTACCACTTTCATCATCATATGGAATGGTAATCAAATCATTTTCTCCGGGTTTAAGGACGAGTCCTTTTTTGTAATTTGGAAAAGGTCGGTTTTGTATGTCGCCCCCTTGATTGGAGATGGTAGGATCTACATAAAATGCTTTTCCTTCATAAAAATAATTGACAACACAGTGATTAAAATGATCTGGTGATGGTATTTCTTCATCTATGCTTTCTCCTGTAGACGTACTAACTAGCATAGGATACGCTTCAACACCTATGTTATCCAATAACTCAACGAGTAATAAAGATTTCCCTTTGCAATCTCCATATCGCTGGTTGAGTACTTTTAAGGGAGATTCTGGTTTGTGCGAACTTAATCCATTCTCAAATCCAAAATATCGAATATCATCTTGAACAAAATTGATAAGCGTTGTTATTTGCTTTCTCTTAGACACTTCCACATCTGCATTGGTCGGAAGGCTTTGATTTGCTAGTTTTGCAAGTTCTCTTTTTTCACGAGGAGTAAGGGTGTATAGTTTTGAGTATTGTTTTACAATATCTTCCCAAGTCCCGTGAGAGCTTAAAAATACCTTAGGATAATCATCATACCAAGCAGGTGTGTTATTATCATAAAACTTTGCGGCAATATCTTTTACAGACCATTGATAAACAGCTGTATTTCCTATTTCTTTTATTTGGGGTCTAGGCGCATCATTTTTATAATCAAATTGTGGGGCTTTGTTTTTATCGGTAATGAGACGGTATCTAATTTCTCCGAAAGGAATCCCATATTGAAAGTTTAAAACATAACTATATTTCCCTTCATACACAGGGTTATTTCCTTTTAAGGAGTAGGCATACTCCAAAATATCTCCCTCTCGTATGTCTAGTAAATTGACAATACTTGTCAAGCGTCCGTCATAAAGCTTACGTTCTAAATTAGATTCGCGTTGTACTGTTTGTATGGTCTTGGGGTCAAGTTTATTGATGAGTTCACCATTTCTGATCACATCTATTTGATGAAAAATAAGTTGTTCATACTCAGGATCAAATTCAAAAGTAAGGTCAGAAAGCTGTGAGACGCCTTCACTGTTTAAAATCTTAACAACGGTCTTTGCATAAAAAACATCGGTAAGCGTGTTTATTTGTTTATCAGAAAGCAAATAATAATATCCGCTTTGATCTTCTTCATTGGTTGTTTCTGTGGCGTATGAAACTTCGGAAACCCAATTTGGCGTGGGTGCTTTCACAGGTTTTTGTGCAAAAGCTCCGTAGGAAATAAGCACAAAAAACAATATTTTCAAGTATCTCAATGTATCTATTTAACTGTATTAGTGCGTGAAGATATAAGCTTTATCAATATCTCACAACATTCTCTGTTATAAGTACATCCTTTCTACGCTTTCGCGAAAGCGGAAACAACTTACTCCCGAATCTCGTTGAGCTCTGTATTTTTACGTGCCGCATACTGGAATCCCCTTTCCCACCATTGCGCCATTTTTTCTTTATTAAAAACGAGTGAGTTTGTGGTCAATACGATAGGCGTATAATAAAGATTAATGATAGCATCTTTATTATTTGCAGCAAATTTCCCGATCGTGATATTTTGTTTTTCTACCCGATCAATCATAAAGGAATGTAGATTGGTAAGGAGGGAAAATACATTTTTGGAGGGCAAACTATTGTAATGCGTGACTTCTGTCTCTAGGATAATCACGTCTATTTCGGTAGCCCCGCGATCTACTGCTTCTTTGATAGGCACCATGCTCCCAAAACCGCCATCAGCATACTCACAGCCATCTTTTTTCACAAGACTCATAAAAGGAATATAATTGCAAGAAATCCAAATCCAATCACAAAAATCCTCATAAGAAACGTCATTAATCGATTTGTATTCGGTCTCGTGTAAAGAGAGGTTAGACACTGTGACCACAATGTCTTTTGAGCTTTGTTGAAGTTCTTCAAATTCTTCTCGGGTAAAAAACCGTCCTATGAGTTCGCGTAGGTTCCGGCTTTCGCCAAACGTTTTAGAGCCTCTTAGAAAGTTGCGTAATACCTTCCAGTGATTAATTCCTATTTGCTCTTCTCCCCAAGGGTCTTTCTTAATATTAAAAGGGCAGTTATTAAATATAGACGATTGATTGACAGAGGTATAAATCTCTTTTATTTTCTGCACCTTCCCTAATGCTAGATGTGATATGAGTAAACTCCCCGTAGAGGTTCCTATGAACAGGTCATAGCTGTGTCCTAACTCTTCCATGAGGTATTGAGCTACGCCTCCTCCAAAAGCGCCCTTACTCCCCCCGCCAGAAATTACTAAAGCCCTCATCGTATCGTTGTTTTAAAAAAATAGTAGACGCTCTAAGATAGTATTCCTTGCTTAGTTTACGAAATCTTACTTTTTAATCATACAATTCAACGGACTTCACCGTGTCTTTAGGCAGTATATTTCTTGGTTAAATACGCTCCTATTTCGTCTTCCATCGCTTTAAAGGATTTCTTTCTTAGCTGTGTCATCACAAATAAGAAAATAACTCCAGTTATAAAAAACAATGCAATACCAAGAACAAATGGAATGAATAAACGCAGATCTAGCATATTCAAGTTTCCGACGCATATCATCTGATCTTTATGTGGTCCTACCACTACTTGGCTCAATCCATCTGTTATACGGATCGTCTTTTTATTTAAAAACGCGCCCTTTACTTTATATTGAGGAAACGCTGTTTGAAGTTCTTGTTTTAAAGATTCTATATGTATAGATTCTGTAAGTGCTATTTTCATGATTTGACTTTTCTTTGGTTAAACTTCACGGTATATTAGAATATCTAATGCACCTCTAAGCTAAAATTATCAATCAGAAAATTTTCTTTTTTTTAGTGAACACCTAATTTTACTTAGTGAACAGGACTACATGATTGGATGTTACAGGGTTACACCAAGTATTTGTTTCTTTTCCCTAAAGGAGAGCAAAAATAAAGTCAGCGTAAAATATAATGCTGCTGGATAAATTCACAATGTCCTCTAGACTACTCTTTTAACGGTATATTTAGGAAACCACCAATTGATATCCCTTGGTCAGACTCCCCGTAATAACCACAGTTTGACCTGGTACCATTTTTGACAGTGCGCTCAATTTGTTTTTGATTTCATACAGCTCCCCATTGGGAGGGCAGTATTGGCTGTAACCATCAACAACAGCTACCGACATAGGCCATTCAAATTGATAGTTTACAGTAGAGGAAGGAAGTACAGGTACTGGAGGAATGTATTCATTAGATCCAAACTTGGGGTGAACAAATATCATACCCGTGCTATTATTGGTTAAGGATATATCTACGCCACCTGTCTTAGTTCTCTCAAGTTCCATATCCACCTTTTTATTTGCTTCGTCCCATTGCGCATTGTAAGCGGTTGGTGTTCTTTTAACATTATCCCACCAAACAGAATTTGTCTGCTTCCCACCATACGGATCTGTGTTGGGTTCTCCTTGCAGGTAATAGTTAGTAACAAGTTCCATTTGATTTGGAAAAGGCTCTACAAAAGGTTGATCTTGAGAAGGACCAACCACTTTCCAAGCATACGTATTGGACTCCGTCATGCGTGATATAAAAGCGACAAGAATGTTTTCACCTGTTTGATTTACAATTGTAAAAGCGTTTTCTGTAGGCATATTTTAATTTTAGTGATTCCTATGTAATATAGTGACTTTTAGATAAGGTTAGCCGAATAACACCTCATATATAACTGAGTGGTATTAAAAGAAAAATACACCCCCATTATCCGTATCTCCTTTACTTCCTAGAGTATTAAATTTCCAACTAAAACTCAATAAGAAGTATTGCTCTAGAACGGTACTTTGGACATCCTGTATGAAGTTGGCATTGGCAGTACGGCGGGCATTGGTATTTTGATTCAGCACATCATATACTTTAAGTGTAACCGTAGCTTTGTCTTTTAAGAAACTATACGCCACTGTACTATTCCAAAACAAGGCACTTTGTTGGAAACCGGGTGCTACATTAGGGTTATAACTATATTTTATCTCATTACGCCATTCCACATGCTTAGGAACAAATAATGCAGTACTTATATTTAGATTATGTGTTAGGAAATCTTGATCTTCAAACGCATCTAATCCAAAAACTGTATTTGAAAAATTCAAATTATAACGTGGTCTAATCTCGAAGAGATCCTTCCAAGTAAATGATGCATTAACACTTGGCCCTACAGATGTTGTTCTACTAGCGTATTGCACTTCATTATTAAAGTTAATATTTCGGTTTGCATTTACATTAATCCCTGCACCATATTTTAGGGTGCGTATAGAATCTAGCTTGGAAGATTTATTATATCCACCTCCAGCATATATTTGATAATTACCATCTACATTTTCATAGGTCGTAGAGCGTACCAAATTCTCATCTACTATTGTTTTTGTGATGATCGCATCATTTACAATATTTCCGTTCAAATTCATATAATAGCCTCCTCCTTTTTGGAAATCATAATTATTAAATCCTCCATAAAAGCTATGATTATTTGAGGGTGCTAAATCTGGGTTACCCTGTATGATATTTAAAGGATCCGAAACATCAACAAACGGATTTAACTGCGTCACTTGAGGAGGGCTGTTACTTAAGTTGTACCCAAAATAGGAAGACATTTTTGGAGAAAAGGTATAATTGAAATAAGAAGATAATTCTACCGCTTCAAAATCTTGTGTAATATTGAATTCTGGTCTTAAAAAATCTTCATTCTCCAATCTTCTAAAAACGTACCCTGCACCAAAACTCATATTTATTTTATCTGAATTGTAGGATAGGCTTACTTCGGGTGTCGTACGTATATTTCGTCCTGCAAAGTCTGTACTCAATTCTAAATTAAAGTCCTCAAATTGTCCCGTACTCTCATTAAAATCGAAGGTGCTACGTTTTCGAGTTCTATTATCATTACGGTATCCAAACTCTAGGTTTAGAAATAACTTTTTTGCTATTAACGGCTGTCTGTAGGTAATACCAAGGTTATAACCGTTTACACCCGCTTCTCCATCTGTCAGTTGATTTCTATCAATTATTGAAGGGGTGTCTCCAAAAATAGTTGTTTGTGATTGTATGAACTCCTCAGATTCTTGTTTGTTGATCTCATTTTGTAGTCTAAACTTCAAAAACGAACCTTTGCTTCCAAAACGTTTTGTCAAGCTGATGTTATTTTCAAAATTACCACCCGTATTTAAGGTGCGATTGTTTGCGTTGGATTCATTGATACGCTCGCCTTGATCGTCAATAGATTCTTCGGTAGACGAAAAACGATTCTCATTACGGTTTACTCTAAAAGCAGGTTTGATATTTATGAGAAAGGTAGAATCTACTTTTATATTAAACGTGGCGTTCGCACTATGATTATCTACATTACCATCTGAGCGCGTATTACTATTGGTGAAAAACCGTCTATCAGGGAGTATATTTTCTCGTTCTGTACGTACTTCATCAAAAGAATTGGCTCCTGAGTAAAAATAATCGGCAGAGATATCAACTTTTTCTCCGATAACATCTGCATAGTTTGCTCCAGCATTACGGCTATTGACAATTCCTTGACCACCTCCAAAACTTCGGCCATCTACACCAAAAGATCCATTGCTATTGACAAAAAGGGATCTTCCTCCTCCAAAGAATTTTCGTATCTCCCCAAAGCTAAAACCTGCTGAGTTTAAGTTATTCCCCCCTCCTAAAATACTGACCCGTCTATCATTATCAAAGACATTGACAATCCCTGCAAATTCAAACCGTTCATCAGTCCCAACGCCTCCGGCGACGCGACCAAAAACCCCTTTATTATTCTCTTCGGCAATGGTGAGATTAATCGTTTTATTCTCTTTATCTCCTTCTTCACCCGCAAAGGCTTCATCGTCTGTTTTTGTATCTGTCACCTGAATTTTTTCTACAATCTCTTTGGTCAGGTTTCGGGTAGCAATGGTAGGGTCATCTCCAAAAAAAGGCTTCCCATTGACAAGTATTTTATTTACTTCTTTCCCATTTACAGTAATCTTACCATCTTCATCAACCTCTACTCCTGGAAGTTCTTTGAGAAGGTCTTCAATATTTGCATCCTTCTTGGTTTTAAATGATTTTACATTAAATTCTAAGGTGTCTTTTTTTACGGTGATGGGGGCTCTACTTTTTACAATCACCTCATCTAAGGTCGCCACATTAAAGTCTAAAAATATATCACCTAAGTCTACTACTGGGTTTGTGAGGTTAATGGTTTTTCTATAATCTTCATAACCTACAAAAGAGATATTAACAGACACTTCTTTTTGATTGGTTTTCCCCTCTAATGAAAACATTCCTTTTGAATTGGTAATGGTATATGTAAGCAGGGTTGTATCTTTTACTGTTTCCATAAAAACAGTTGCTGCCTCTAAGGGTTGTTTTGAGGTCTTGTCTTTAAGAACTCCTGTAACTTCAAAATTTTGGGCTTGTGAGTAGGTACTTAGAAAAAAAAGCAACAAAATAGTAGCGGAACGTACTAGTGTCATATAAGCAGATGGTTAATTGATTGATTGATGATGAACTAATTACTGAAACATTTTTCAGACTACGTATAGCCTTAACATAGTTTAGCAAACAATTAACATAACTAAGAAATTTCTGTTTTTATTGAGTATTCTGCTTTTCTTGATCAAGAAAATTAATAAGAATTTGTTTTTCAATTATTTGAACATCATTCTGAATACCTGCAAGTTGCGCCACAACAGCAATAACAGGAAAACCATCAAATTGATACCGTAACCAAGATTCGCTCATCTCTTGGTTACTTATAGCCGTGGACGGATATAAATTATTGACCTTCTCCAAAAGAAGTGTATCGGTTACATTTATATTTTTGATAAGTTCCAAGCGTACTTCCTGTAACGCTTTTAGAAAGGATCTTCCTTCTTCTGTAATTTGAGCGCTCCTAAAAAAGAATTGCGTTTCCTTATCTGCTTTTTGAAAATTACCCTCTGAGCTTTTTAATAGTGTGTCTTTTAGATTTTCAACATACCTATGGAAAGTTAAAGTCGTTACTCTAAGTGATCTACTTTTTAGACGAATTGAATCATTTTGAAACGTATAAATAAGGACATCATTCTCAGGCTGAGATTGACTATTTACCTCTTCCAATTTTTCATTTATCTTTTCAAAAGCATTTACTACTTCTCTATTGGAGTATATACCAATAGTCATGAATGCTGCAATAACTACTGCTAGTATAATGATGACTTTACCCCAACCCTTCACGTTTATTTTTTTCTAAAATAAATAGAGATTGGCACTCCTGAAAAATCATAGGCTTCTCTTAATTTATTTTCTAAAAACCTACGATACGGTTCTTTAAGATATTGTGGTAAGTTACAGAACAACGCAAATTGTGGTTGTGGAGTAGGCAACTGCATACAGTACTTAATCTTAATGTATTTCCCTTTATGAGCTGGCGGAGGAAAAGCCTCTATGAGTGGTAAGAAGAATTCATTAAGTTCACTTGTTTTTAAACGGCGTGTTTTATTTTGATAGACTTGCACTGCGGTCTCTATCGCTTTAAAAATACGCTGCTTATTGAGGACAGAAATAAAGACAATAGGTACATCTGTAAAAGGCTCTATTTCTTGGCGGATTTGTTTTTCAAAGGCTTTCATGGTTTTGGTATCTTTTTCTACCAAATCCCACTTGTTGACTAAGATGACAATTCCTTTTCGGTTACGCTCTGCTAACCAGAAAATATTCTGAACCTGTCCATCAAAACCACGGGTAGCATCTACGACTACGAGACATACATCTGCATGCTCTATGGCACGTACACTTCGCATGACAGAGTAAAACTCTAAATCTTCTTTTACTTTGGATTTACGGCGTATTCCTGCTGTATCTACAAGGTTAAATTCAAATCCAAAACGATTGTATTTTGTATCTATAGAATCTCTTGTCGTCCCTGCTATGTCTGTAACAATGTAACGCTCTTCGCCTATGAGGGCGTTTATAAAACTTGATTTCCCTGCATTAGGCCGCCCTACGACAGCAAAACGAGGAAGTTCATCTTCTTCTACTTCTTCTTTTTCTGGAAGTGCTTCTACAACGGCATCTAGTAAATCTCCGGTACCACTTCCATTGGTAGCGGCAATGGTATAGAAATCTCCTAATCCTAGGTTGTAAAACTCTACTGCATCTGCAGCACGTTTGTTGTTATCTACTTTATTAACCACAAGAAAAACTGGTTTTTTCACTCTACGAAGCAGGTCAGCCACTTCTTCGTCCATTCCTGTGATTCCATTTTCTACATCAACCATAAATATGATCGCATCTGCCTCGTCAATAGCAAGTTCTACTTGCTTATCAATCTCAGCTTCAAAGACATCATCACTTCCTACTACATATCCTCCAGTATCAATCACGGTAAACTCACGACCATTCCAGTCGGTTTTTCCGTAATGCCGATCTCTTGTCACACCACTTACAGCATCTACAATCGCCTCACGGCGTTGAATCAAACGGTTAAAAAGTGTAGATTTCCCTACATTAGGGCGTCCTACAATGGCTACAATAGTACTCATGATTTATATTTAAGCTGCAAAGATACGTTTTATAGTACGAGTCTAGAAGTAAAACTAGGATACTAATAGAATTATGCAACTAATATATTAATGGGTGCAGCCCTGTTAATTATCCTTTATTTTTATAGTTTATAAATACTGGCTTTACATTCTATGGATACTGAATAATTGTAAGCTTTTATAGCGTATAGCAACTAACAAAATCAATTAATAAATCCTTATGACATTTACACTTTTCTTTATCGCCATTACGGCTACTATTCTTGGGGCGCTTCCGCCTGGAGCTTCTAATCTCGCGGTGATTAAAACAACGATAAACGAAAACACAAAACAAGGACTAAAAATAAGTTATGGTGCAGGCCTAGGTGAAGTCATACTTGCTTTCTTAGCATTAAGCTTTGGCTTTGTTATTAAAGAATACTTTGTCATGAACACTTGGATACAGATTGTACTCATTGTGATCCTATTTATTGTTGGTGTTTATTTAGTACGTACAAAACCGAAAAAGGTGAAAGAGCCTTCTTCTTTTTCTTCAAAATACGCTACTGGGTTTCTACTTAGCATTGTTAATCCGCCAGTGCTAATTTACTGGGTTGTTATTTTTTCTATGCTGCACAAGAGCTACAATTTTAACAGCATGGCTGCTATACCTGTCCTTATTTTATTTTTTAGTGGCGTTTTTTTAGGAAAAGTGATTACACTATATGGATATGGACGACTAGGTCATTTAATTCAAAATAAAAAAAGTAATTTCAAGTGTTTCATCAATCGTGTTATAGGTGTTATTCTTATTTTAATTTCTTTGATTCAGGTAGTAAAACTTACGCTTCTCTAATGGTTGATACGCATCAGTCAATTTTCATAAATAATCCTCAATAATTCCTTAGTTACCCCTTATGTGTAAGCTTTCGCGAAAGCGTACCACTAAAGGCCCATGATTTTAACTATTTTCCTTTTCGGTCTTCTTTCTACAATCATAGGTGCTTTGCCTCCTGGCGCTTCTAATCTTGCTGTTATCAAAACAACGGTAAAAGAAAACATACATCAGTCGTTAAAAATAAGCTACGGTGCAGGCGTAGGTGAAGTGATTCTTGCCTTTATAGCATTTTCTTCTGGAATGGTCGTTCAAGAGTTTTTTGCAATGCATATTTGGCTACAATTTCTAATTGCAGGAATTTTAGGGATCGCAGGCATCTATTTTATTAAAACAAAACAGATTGAAAAAAGAGACAAGAAAAAATATAGCTCTAAATATATGACAGGTTTTGCATTAAGTATTATTAACCCTCCTGTACTCATCTATTGGGTGCTTATTTTTTCTGTATTGCGCAGTTCTTTTGGTTTGGAATTAGAAAACTATTCTCTAGGTTTTTTCTTGTTCTTTCTAGGTGTTTTTTCAGGAAAAGTAGCCGTTCTTTATGGTTATGGGAAATTAGGAACAAGCATCCAGAAGAAAAAATCCCCTACAAGTTCTGGCTCGCTTAACAAAATGATTGGAGTTGTCTTAATGAGTCTTTCTTTACTACAAACAATGAAGTTATTGCTATTTTAATAGCTAAGCAAATTATTACAAAATTACCATACGTACTACATAGCCTTCCCAGCTACGTACATTAAAAACCGTGTCATCTTCAAAAATAAGGTATTGCCCTTTTACTCCTTTTAAAACACCTTGATAGGCTGGGGTTTTGTCCAGATTTAATGTTTTTAGTTTTTCAGGATATTTTGACACTGGAAAATGAATGTGAGTTTCTTCTTTATCTTCAATAAAATAGGGTTTTGCCTCTTCTGGGATGTAGGCTTTTAATGCTTCTCTATGTTCTATTAAATTGACATCCTCTATGTCATTTTTAAGCATTTTACGCCAGTTGGTCTTATCTGAGACATGTTCTTTTAATGCAATTTCTGTAATCCCAGCAAGGTAACGATTAGGTGCTTCTACGATCTCCAATGCTTCATGAGCGCCTTGATCGATCCATCGTGTAGGCACTTGCGTTTTTCTGGTAACTCCTACTTTTACATTACTAGAATTTGCGAGGTATACAATATGGGGTTGTAATTGCACTTTTTGCTCATACGCTAAATCCCGATCTTCAATACCAAGGTGTGCTTGAGACAGCTCTGGCTTCATAATCCAGTCTGCGGCTTGTGGCACTTTATAAAAATCGTCATAACAATATCCTTGTCTATAGATTTTTTTATTCTCTCCACAAGCAAGACATTGATATCCCATAAATTCTATATGAATTTTCTTATCAATCAATTGATTCATTTGAAGAAAATCATTTCCCATTACCAAGTAATAATTTACGGGGTTTGTGTTCTCAGTTTGCATTTTTTTGAGGACTCCTTGATACTGCATGTTATTTAAAGAATTTTAACTTTATAGGTTTTAGGAAAAAAAGCTAAATTAGCTTTATGAGATTTCCATTATAGATGGATGTAAATATACCAACTTTATGCCTATCCCCTTAGTACATTCTATTGCTTCTTGGTTTTTAAAAAAACGTATCCATCAAATGGAACTTTTTTTAAAATACCCTCATGATGTACAACAAGAGTTATTACATCAACTTATAGATAAAGCAAAAGATACTGAGATTGGCAGAAAATATGCGTTTCATGAGTTGAAAAACTATGAGCAATTTGCCGCTCGCCTTCCTATCTCCTCGTATGAGGATGTACAACCACATATAGAGCGTAGCCGAAAAGGGGAAAATAATATTTTATGGCCTACGCCCATTAAATGGTTTGCTCAAAGTAGTGGTACGACCAATGCAAGAAGTAAATATATTCCTGTAAGCACGGAGTCTCTTGAAGATTGTCATTATGCGGCGAGTAAAGATTTATTGTGCATGTACCTCAATAACAATGAGGACTCTCAATTATTTTCTGGCAAAGGATTACGTTTAGGAGGGAGTAAAGAACTCTATGAGAATAATGGTACTGTTTACGGAGATTTATCTGCCATCTTAATAGACAATATGCCTTTTTGGGCAGAAATGAGCAGTACGCCTACGAGTGATGTATCACTATTAAGTGATTGGGAAATAAAAATGCAAGCTATCGTAAATGAAACGATACAAACCAATGTCACTAGTCTCGCTGGAGTTCCTTCTTGGATGCTTGTATTACTTAATAATGTGCTAGAGAGCACGGGAAAAAATAATCTATTTGAAGTATGGCCTAACCTTGAAGTTTATTTTCACGGGGGCGTAAGCTTTGAGCCCTATCTAGATCAATACAAACAGATACTACCAAAAGACTCTTTTAAATATTACGAAATTTACAATGCCTCTGAAGGTTTTTTTGCCATTCAAGATCAAAACAACAGTAAAGATCTTTTATTGATGCTAGATTATGGTATTTTTTATGAGTTCATTCCTATGGATGCCTATGGAACTCCAGATCAAAAGATCATTCCGCTATCTGAAGTAGCGGTAGACAAAAACTATGCGGTTGTGATCACGACCAATGCAGGTTTATGGCGCTATAAAATAGGTGATACGGTACGCTTTACGTCTACAAATCCTTACCGAATACGCGTAAGCGGACGCACAAAACATCATATTAATGTTTTTGGAGAAGAACTCATTATCGAAAACACAGATGTGGCTTTAGGTGTCGCTGCTAAAGAAACCCAAAGTGAAATTGTAGACTATACAGCCGCACCCATTTTTATGAAAGGCAGAGAAAAGGGGGCTCATGAATGGATTATAGAATTTAAGAACCCACCTCAAAATCTTGAAGATTTTACGACCAAGCTTGATAATGCACTTCGTTCTGTAAATAGTGATTATGACGCCAAGCGATTTAATAATACCACACTCAATGCTCCTGTAGTGCATAGCGCTAGACAAGACTTATTTTATGATTGGCTTAAAGTAAATAATAAACTGGGAGGCCAACATAAAATCCCAAGACTTTCGAATAAAAGAGACTTTGTTGAAGAGTTATTAAAACTCAACACATAAGAGTGATTTTGGGTTTACTGGGACATCCTTAATTAATGGAGGGTACTATTTGGATTTTCACAAGTATTATTCATTTTTTACCAAGATTCCTCAGTTTTATTACGGGTTATCAATAAAAATAACTGCATTTTAACGATCATAACAATCATCTCATCTAAAAGTCTTCAAAAAATTTTTTAATACTTAATTACCCTTCTACTTTAGCAATAAGTTAAAGACCCCAAGTCACATAATTTAGATTAAAATGAAACTATTAGTCACAACACTTTTTGCTTCTCTATTTGTAATACAATTACAAGCACAAGTATCGTTAGACACTGACAAAGAGCTTGCTTCTTCAGAGCAAGAAGTAGCATTTGCAAATTCAGACCCTCAAATGGGAGACAACGGGTTTAAGTTTGAAACGTTTACAACAGGTATTAATTCTAAGTATTCAGATTACGGGGTAGGTTTTTTTAAAGACAAATTTATTTCTTTCTCTGCTAGAAAAATTGGCGCACTCGCTAAGGTAGATCCAAAAACAAAAGAACCCTATACAAAATTATACTGCTCTGACATCACCTATGAGTGGGATTTAAGACGTCCATTATTATTTTCTCACATCCTTAATAAGGGAGAAAATCTGGGCACGATTTCTTTTTCAAAAGAAGGTGATCGCATTTACTTTTCCAAGAGCTCAAAAGAAGACACTCAAACATTCCAACTCTATACGGCTACCATGAATCCAGATACCGAAGGGGAATGGATAAACATCACAGCATTACCATTTAATAGCACATCATATTCAATAGAAAACCCTCATTTAAGTAAAGATGGAGAAACGCTTTATTTTTCTTCAAATATGCCTGAGGCTATTGGAGGGTATGACATCTTTAAAGTAATGGTAAAGAGTGATGGGACATATGGTGACATAGAGCGTCTAGAAGGCTCTGTAAACACCGTTCTAGATGAAAAGTTCCCACACACTTCCTTAGATGGCAACTACCTTTATTTCTCTTCTAATGGACATGATAGCATGGGTGGGTTTGACATTTTTAGATCTCGTAATACGTCATTCAACTATGTAGCAACTCGTAACCTCGGGAATACGATCAACTCTCCTAAGGATGAAATTGCGTTTATTCCTGCAACAAAAACAATCGGATATTTTACCTCAGATAGAGAGGGTGGAAAAGGACGTTATGACATCTATAAAACACAAGAGTATATTATTGATCAAAACGTAACAGGAATTATACGCGATACAGAAACTCAAATTCTGTTATCAAAAGCAACTGTTGTATTATTAGATGCAAATGGTGAGCAGGTAGCAACCACAAAATCTAATCAAGATGGAGAATATACATTCCCAGTAGATGCCTTTGTAGACTATACAATCCTAGCCTATAAAGAAGGATTTGAACGAAACTCAACATCTTTTGATACAAATACAAATTTAGTATCAACATTTGAAACAAATATCTCTCTAGATGCAAAACCTGCTGAAATTGTAGAAACAGTAGAGAAATCTTTTATCAAAATAGACAACATTTTATTCGATTTTAATAGTGACAAAATCAAAGATATCTCTACAATTACACTCAATACTGTGATAGCCACATTAAATGAAAATCCAACTATCAAAATTGATATTAAAGCGCATACTGACATACAAGGAAGTAGCCAATACAATTTAAAACTTTCTAGAAAGAGAGCTGCTTCTGCCATGGAGTACATACTCAGTAAGGGAATCGCAAAAGATCGCCTTACTTCAGAAGGATACGGAGAATCTCAACCTTTAATAGACTGTACAAGTTGTAGTGATGATCAACATGAAAAAAATCGTCGTGTAGAATTTATTATTGCTAGAGACTAAAAATCCTTGGTTTTATTATCGATAAATTATATTTCTATTGTCTGGTCGAGCGCAGTCGAGACCTCCTTATTTGAAAGCAGTAAAGATTAAATGATCTCTCGACTGCGCTCGAGGTGACAGTTTTAAAAATAACATATTAATAGGAATTGAACTCAGGGTAAGAACAACGTTTCAAGAATAAAAAAGACCGTTACAAGATATTGCAACGGTCTTTTCGTTTAAATATATTTAATGCTTAAGAAACTGCTTTTAGCTTTTTAAGTGTCGATTTATTAAGCTTCCCTTCGGCATATTCTTTTGTAACCACGAGTTCTTTTTCTGATGAACTAGGCATTTCAAACATAGCATCTGTGAGAATAGCTTCACATAAAGATCGTAAACCACGAGCTCCCAATTTGTATTCTATGGCTTTTTCTACTAGATAATCTAATGCGCCATCCGTTATACTAAAATCAATGTTATCCATAATAAATAGCTTTTTATACTGTTTTACTATGGCATTTTTAGGCTCTGTAAGAATCGCTCTTAAGGTACCTTTATCCAAAGGATCCATGTGTGTTAACACAGGTAGACGCCCTATGATTTCTGGAATAAGTCCAAAGTCTTTCAAATCTTTAGGAATAATATACTTAAGCATATTATTTAGATCTACTGCATTTTCATTTTTACTAGCGCTGAAGCCCATTGCTTGCATATTAAGACGTTTTGTAATGTGTCTCTCTATACCGTCAAAAGCACCTCCTGCAATAAATAAAATATGCTCTGTATTTACTTCTATAAATTTTTGATCCGGATGTTTACGCCCTCCTTTAGGTGGCACATTAACAATCGTACCTTCTAGAAGTTTTAATAAAGCTTGCTGCACCCCTTCTCCACTTACATCTCTTGTAATAGAAGGATTATCACTCTTACGCGCTATTTTATCAATCTCGTCTATAAAAACAATACCTCGTTGTGCTTTTTCTAGATTATAATCTGCTGCTTGTAATAGACGTGTCAATATGCTTTCTACATCTTCTCCTACATATCCAGCTTCTGTAAGTACTGTAGCATCTACAATAGCAAGAGGAACATTGAGCATTTTTGCTATGGTTTTTGCGATAAGCGTTTTTCCTGTTCCTGTTTGTCCAACCATGACAATATTACTTTTCTGAATTTCAATATCATCGTCATCCTTTGGTTGTAATAAACGTTTATAGTGATTATACACAGCAACTGCCATCACTTTTTTAGTGTACTCTTGCCCTATCACATACTCATCTAGAAACGTTTTTATTTCTTGTGGTTTTTTGAGCATCAGATCGCTATCCAGTTCGTTGGTGTCAACATCTTTTGACTCTTCAACGACAATTCCATGTGCTTGCTCAATACAGCGATCACATATATGCGCATCTAATCCAGCAACGAGTAAGTTTGTCTCTGGTTTTTTTCTACCACAAAACGAGCATTCTAAATCTTCTTTCGCCATGTAAACTAACTATTATTAATGAATGGTACGCTTTCGCGAAAGCGCACCCATCAGAATTAATCTCTTTTTAAAATCTCATCGATCATACCATACTCTAGTGCTTTATCAGCTTTCATCCAGTAATCACGATCACTATCTGCATATACCTTGTCATATTCCTGTCCAGAATGCTTTGCAATGATTTTATAAAGCTCTTCTTTTAAGATTAAGATCTCTCTAGCAGTAATTTCAATATCTGTTGCTTGCCCTTGAGCGCCGCCCATAGGCTGGTGAATCATCACTCTCGAATGTGGTAATCCGCTACGCTTCCCTTTTGTACCTGCACACAACAGTACAGCTCCCATAGAGGCCGCCATTCCTGTACAGATAGTTGCCACGTCAGGTTTTATAAACTGCATCGTGTCATAAATACCTAATCCTGCATACACACTTCCTCCAGGCGAGTTGATGTATATTTGAATATCTTTTACAGCATCTGTGCTTTCCAAAAACAACAGCTGTGCCTGTACGATATTAGCCACTTGATCATTAATACCTGTACCTAGAAAGATGATACGATCCATCATTAAACGTGAGAACACATCAAATATAGCGATATTCATCTGGCGTTCTTCAATGATATTTGGAGTAAGACCCGTAGGAGTTACACTACTTATGATCTTGTCGTAATAGGTAGAACTTATTCCTTGGTCTTTGATTGCAAAATTTTTAAATTCTTTTCCGTAGTCCATATAGTTTATTAATACGATTTTATATTACAAAAAAACGTTTTACTCCTAAAAGTAAAACGCCTTAAAGATACTTATTTATAGACAAGTATTCTAATTGTATACTTCCTTTACAAATTCATCAAAGGTTACCTTCTTGGTTTTAAGGTTTACATTTTCCTTAAAGAACGTAAGCATTTTTTGATTCATGAGTTGTTCAGAAAGTCTTTTTACCTCTTCTTGGTTCCCTAGAATACGTGCTGCAATGTCTTCTAATTCCTTATCTTCAGGATTCATCTGACCGTATTGCATCATCTGCATTTTGATCATATCCTTAGCGTACCCTTTAAGTTCGTCAAAGGTTACTTGCAAGTTATTATCTTTAATAATTTTTCCTTCTATGAGTTGGTAGCGCAATCCTTTTTCAGAACGGTTATACTCTTCTGTAGCCTCTTCTAAAGTCATTGGATTCTCTCCTGAAGATTGTATCCATTTTTGAAGAAACTCAGCTGGTAAATCAAATTTTGTTGCTTCTATAAGGTGCTCAGTTACGTTATTCATTAACTGTTGATCACTTTGCTGCTGAAATTGTCTTCCTGCATCTTCTTTCATTTTCTCTTTAAGCTCCGTCACTGTTTTTACAGCATCTTTACCATATAACTTATCAAAAAGCTCTTGATCAAACTCTGCAAGCTCTCTTGAATTTATTTCAGATATGGTAAGCGTTACTTCTGCATTCAGCTCTTTCGCTTCATCTTCTGTTTTCTTAAAGGCATTTTGGTAACTAAATGCTTCACTGAAAAGACCTTTAGTCTTCACTGTGATCACGTCACCTACTTTTGCCCCTATAAAAGCATCTACATTTTTCTTCCCCTTAAGTTGGGCAATCTCAAATGTAGCATTGTTATCAAGTTCTATAGATTCATTTACAAACGTACCCGTAACTTCACTGTCTTTTGCAACTTCTTGCTGAGATGTAAGCTTACCGTATTGCTTTTGGATGGTTTCTAATTGATTCTCTATGGTTTTATCGTCAGCATAAATATCATAGGCTACGATTGCTTTTTTAGGCTTTAGGTTGATATCAAACTTGGGAGCCATACCTAATTCAAACTCAAAGCTAAAATCATCTACACTCCAATCAAAGTTCTCTTGATTTTTTGGAAGAGGATTTCCTAAGACGTCTAGTTTTTCTTCAGAAAGAAATTTACTCAAGGCATCTTGTAATAATTTATTTACCTCATCTACACGAACTGCCATTCCGTATTGTTTCTCAACAAGTCCCATAGGAACGTGTCCTTTTCTAAATCCAGGAATATTTGCAGTTTTTCGGTAATTTTTCAAAATAGAGACTACTTTATCTTGATAATCGTCTTTTGCAATATCTACTTTGATAATTGCATTAAGCTCGTCTATTTGCTCCTTTGTAATGTTCATTCTTCTCGTAATTTAAGGGCGCAAAAATACGTATTTTTTTACACCTCAACAATGTTTTAATTTCTTCTATTCAGTTGTTTCACATCTTCTTTGAGAAATTGAAATAAAATACTTTGAAATATACTCAGTAAAATACTAAAGAGTATGGCTATCCAAAAACCATTAATTTCAAAACCTCCGATAAAATAATCTGCTAATAAAATCAGTACGCCATTTATGACCAATAAAAAAAGTCCAAACGTTACTAACGTAATGGGCAGTGTAAGAATCACCAATACAGGCCTCACAAGGAGCCTTAACAATGACAATACGATCGCTACCCAAAGGGAAGTCATAAAGCCATCTACAGAAACTCCTGGCAATACATTTGCCAATATCAGCACTGCTATAGTCGTTAATATAATTTTAAAAATAGATTTCATCATACATGTAATAGAGCAAATAGAATACCAAAAAAAAAGATGCACTCATGAGTGCATCTTTTATGGTTTTTATAGACAGTAGACTGTCATTTAGTCATTACTTATAGTTATAGAAGAAAAGTTTCCAATGTCTACACCTGGTATATTAGCTCCATATTGGGCATTGATAGCCTCTAGAAGTACGTTTGCTGTAAAAGCATATCCTCTAGGTGTTGGGTGAACACCATCTAGAGAAAAACCACCTCCAGTAACAAATGTAGAAGTCAATACACCTCCATTGTAGGTTACACCTCCATTAGCTACTTGCTGTAATGCAGTACGTGCATCAGCAAAGGCAAGTCCATTAGCACTTGCTATAGACTGAATAGTTGCATTATAAGATGTTTGTGCGACAGTAATTCTAGCTTGTTCTGCTACTGTTAATACAAACTGATCTCCTAAAGGAACTGACACTCCATTAATTAATGTAGGGTCGTCATTTATAGTTGTTCCTAATACTCCAGCAGCCGTAAGTGGTAATATATCTGCACTTGTAGCCTGACGCAACTGCCCTAATAGATTTGCTGTAGCAGCATCTAAGTTTACTGGTGGTCCTTGAAGAATAGCACTTACATCTGTAAGATCATCATCTGTCATAATAGGAAAGTTAGCTCCCTCAACAAAGTTAATAGTACGAGACGCTGCTTCTTCTGCTGTAATGACACCAAAATTAACAAGTGTTGGCAGTACTACTGTATTGTATAATCCAAAATTATCATTTAAAAACGCCGCTGTAGGCGCATCTAAAGGAATAGATTGTGTTGGAACAGTTGTAAAGAATGGGATAGAAGTTACATCTGGAATATTCACTAAAACGCCATCAGCTCCATTAGCTACGAGCGCGTCTACCATTTGAGCATAAGCCCCCGCAAATACATTAGGATCTGTAATATCGCTTCCTCCGTATGTAGAAGGATCAAAATTACCTGTTTGATCTACACCAGATCCTCCAGAAGTAGCATATCCTAAGATATCATTATTTCCAATCCAAAGAGAAAAGAAAGAAGGGTTTTGAGCAATAGCATCTCCGATAACCGTTGCATCCGGAGAAGAAGCAAATCTTACAAAGTAAGGATTTGCACTTATTGGCATTGTTGTTAAACCTCCTATATTCCCGTATCCTGAGAATAATAAGTCAAAACTTCTTGCACCTGGCACACCTACATTGTTAAAAGGTCCAGAAAGAATATTAGAAACTTCTGTTGTAGAAGATTGATTGATAATAGATGGCCCTGGGTTTCCATTCTCATCTGTAGCCAATACAAAGCGAGGATTAAATCCTGGTATTTGATTTCCTCCTAAAAGAAGTCCTCCTACATTATCATTCATAAGCGGTTGCGTAAATGAACCTCCACCTGCAAGCGCAAATTGTTGCGCCATAATATTAGGATATGAATTTTCTTGTCCTGTTATGTATAATGTTCCATCTGCAAACCCTGCAGTTAAAGAATTTCCTATAGATACATAGTTAGAAAAATCTGCTTCTCCACTTGTGTAAAAATTATCCTCATCAATAGGGGTGTCAAATTCTGGCTCACAAGCCACAAACCCAAATCCTAATGCAAGAACTGCTATATATTTTATATAATTTTTCATTGCTGTTTTTTTTTAAAGTTTATAACTCAATCCAATACCAGGTGCAAATGCACTTGACTTATACGTTCCTCTGAAAGGTGCCGGTGTCCCATCTGATTCTGTAAAGGCATCATAAGAAGCATCGATTTCTTTGAATCGTAAGTATAAGAAAGAAGCATCTATAGCAAACTTATCGTTGATATTATATGTAAATCCTGCTGTAAAACCATTTGAATCATTACGTGGTGTTTCAGGAGCGAAAAATCCTGCTTGCACTGGTGACTCATCAAAATAGTATCCTGCTCTTAAGTCAAATTTCTTTGAAGGCGAAAACTGAGCTCCAAAACGGTAAGTACTTGCATTTTTATAATTACGAGGGTTTATAGATTCTAAAGCTACAGAACCATCTGTATTTAAAAACTCAAGGTCTAATGAGTTATAAGCACTCCACTCTGCGTAGTTATAATCAAAAGCAAATAACCACTTTTCATTAGGCTTGTAAGATAATCCAACAGTCCACTCTGCTGGTAAAGGCAAAGAAGCTGTAAAGTCATACGTTCCATTTGGAATAGGTGAAAGTGGTGAATTAGGAAGGTTAGCAAATTCTGCTTCTCCATCTCCTGCTTCTACCTCTACATCGATTAATGAACGGTAGTTAAATCCTAACTTCCATTTATCTTCATTATCTAAGTTAAGCATAGCGCCTACTGACCATCCAAATTCTGCGATACCACTAGCGTCTATAGTTACATTAGATCTATTACCATCTAAGTCAGTTAAGTTCCTACTCAAATTACGATTGAAATTTACAGAACCTATAGCAAGGATAGGTCCTCCTCCAATACTAAATCTATCTTCTACTACTTCCCAAGAAAATAAGGGTTGAATATAGATAGCTTGTAACTCTATATTATTAACAAGATGTGATCCTGCCCAATCTGTAGGATACTCTACAGTACTCCCATAAGGTGTGTATACCGCAAGACCTAGTGCAAATTTTTCAGTTAATTTATAACTTGCATATAAATACAATGGTGTACCTACTGGACTGTCTGTTTGTGACGCTTGTCCAAATTGTTCATTTTGGAATGCCACATCCGAAAAAACACCAAATCCTCCTACAGAGATATTCAATTTATTTTCTAAGTGAACTAATCCTGCAGGGTTAAAAAATGCCAACTCTGCATTATTCACTACTGCAACTCCTGTATGTCCCATAGCCAATGCTCTGTTACCCTGAAGACTTACACGGTATCCACCAGCATAAGTAACAGCGCAAACTAGCATAAGTACGAATACACTTACTACTTTTTTCATATAATTAATTTAGGTTAAGATTTAATATTGTTTTCTCAATAGAAAGCACACAAAAATAGGATATTTTTAAGTTTTTACAATTTATTAACGCACTTTATTATGCGTACATAGTAAAATTTTCACATTTACCTTATAAAAACGCCATCACTTCGGCATAAAATTGAGCTGGATTTTCGGCATGTAGCCAATGGCCTACCCTAGGGATTGTTATTAATTTTGCTTTCGCGAAAGCGGACACAATCTCATTTTCATCTTCATCAAGTATATAATTGGAAGCACCACCTCTTATAAACAACGTAGGTTTTTCAAAATGGTGATTAAGGGGTAATGCCTCACCGATACGTTCAATTTGATCTATTAAGACAGGAAGATTGACTCTAAGGCCTAACATCCCTTTCTCCACCCAATAGAGATTTTTTAATAAAAACAAACGCACTCCAACATCATGAATATATTGTGACAAAAAAGCATCTGCTTCTTTTCTTCCTTTTAAAGCTTCTTTATTATTGGATAATTTGGAAAGCCCTTCTAGTATGGCTTGATGATGTTGCGGATACGATTTGGGAGCAATATCTGCTACAATCAATTTTGAAACTAATGCTGGATACATAGTTGCAAAAAGCATCGCTGTCTTGCCTCCCATAGAATGCCCTATCACATAAACAGCAGACAGTCCTTTTTCTTCACAATACGCTTTAAGATCTTTTGCCATATGTTCATAACTAAAGGCATCACTATGAAAACTCCGCCCATGATTCCGTTGATCTACAAGATGCACCTCATATCCTTGTGCTGCAAATTGCCTAGCGAGTGTTTTCCAATTATCACCCATCCCCAAAAAACCATGCAAAATAATAAGTGGCTTCCCTTCTCCTATGATGTTAGCGTGCAAAATCATGAACTTAATTTTTTAAGATATTGCGTAATGACACTTTCAAAACCTTCATATAATGCTTCTGAAACTAGCGCATGTCCAATAGATACTTCTAATAAATTGGGAATACTATTTTTAAAGTATGCGATGTTTTCCAAAGAAAGGTCATGACCTGCATTAATCCCCAACCCTAATTCACTTGCAAGAAAAGCACTCTCTATATATGGACGTATAGCATCCTCCTTATTTGTAGGATATAATGTCGCATAACTCTCTGTATATAGCTCTATACGATCTGTTCCTGTCGCTTTTGCGCCCTCTATCATCTCTTGTACTGGATCTACAAATATAGAAGTGCGTATTCCCTGACCCTTAAAGGTGTCTATGACTTCTTGCAAAAATGATTTATGTTTTATCGTATCCCATCCTGCATTACTCGTAATGGCATCTACAGCATCCGGAACTAAGGTTACTTGTGTAGGTTTTACTTCTAATACAAGGTCGATAAATTTTTGAACTGGATTTCCTTCTATATTATACTCTGTAGTAACTATTTCTTTTAGATCACGTGCATCTTGATACCGTATATGTCGCTCGTCTGGTCTTGGGTGAATCGTTATTCCTTGTGCCCCAAATTTTTCAAGATCCATAGAAACTTGTACTAAATTTGGCACATTACCTCCACGTGCATTACGAAGGGTTGCTATTTTATTTACGTTTACACTTAATTTTGTCATGCTAAAGAATGGTATAAATTTTGACTACAAAAATACGAAGACCCTAACGCTAGCCGAGTTATTTTTCATTATTTTGCAGTATGAGTATTACAGATTTTATAATTAATGATATCAAGCCTGTCTCTGAAAAGGAGCCAATAGGCGATGTACAAACGATCTTTAGCCAGACAACACTCTCTCATGTCCCTATTCAAAGAGATTCTATATACGTAGGGTGCCTTGCTGAAAATGACACACATTGCTATGATGCCAGCTGTGTCATTTCTGACTACGCGCATGCGTATGAACATTTTTTTGTAAGATATGAAACGAACTGGCTAGACATACTTGAAACATTTGCGCAAAATAGCGCTAACATTATGCCTGTGCTTGATGAGAACAATACATACATTGGTTATTATGAGCTAGCAGATGTTATGAATTTCTTTAATAACACTCCATTTATAAGTGAGCCTGGGAGTGTTGTGATCATAGAAAAAGGGATACAGGATTACTCTTTTAGTGAGATAAGTCAGATTGTAGAATCTAACGATGGTAAGATGTGGGGTGGTTTTATATCTAAAATTGAAAATGACGTTGCTCAAATCTCCATAAAAATTGGGCGCTCTAATTTTAATGATATCCTTGCTGCATTTAGAAGGTACAGTTACAATGTTGTATCTAGCCACCAAGAGGACACTTTTATTAAGAATCTAAGAGAACGTTCTGAATACTTAGAAAAATACCTAAACATATAAGTCCATGAAAATAGGCATTTATGGTCAGTTTTATCATCAAGAAGCAGCGCAGTACGTGCAACAGTTGCTAGATATTTTAGATAAAAAGAAGATAGAAGTTATTATTGAAAAGAATTTTCTTGATCTTATTCACGAGCACGAGGCTATTGATAAAAACTATAGACACTTTAGCACATTTGAAGAATTAGACACTAGTTACGATTTGTTTTTTAGTATTGGTGGAGATGGCACCATACTTAAAACTGTAACATACATAAGAGATCTTTCAATTCCTATCGTAGGTATCAACACAGGGAGATTAGGTTTTTTGGCTACTATCAAGAAAAAAAAGATTTCAGATTCCATTGAAAAAATTCTTGCGGGTCACTATACGATATCCAAGCGAAGTTTATTAGAAGTTACTATAGATGATGATACAACTATTTTTGGAGATATCAATTTTGCACTTAATGAAATTGTGGTGAGCCGTAAAAACACCACATCGATGATTTCTATAGCAACTCAGTTGAATGGAGAATCGCTTACCAATTATTGGGCTGATGGGCTTATCGTCTCTACGCCTACTGGCTCCACAGGGTATTCTTTAAGTTGTGGAGGACCAGTTATCATACCTCAAACATCTAGTCTTATTCTTACGCCTATAGCGCCTCATAATTTGAACGCAAGACCGCTTGTCATACCTGATGACACTACAATTACTTTAAAAGTATCTGGACGGGAAAAACAACATTTAATATCATTAGACTCAAGAATAGCTACGTTAAATAATGAAACAGCTATTACTTTGAGAAAAGCACCATTTACCATACACTTAATTAATTTAGAAGGTGAAAGCTTTTTAAAAACCCTAAGAGAAAAACTACTTTGGGGAGAAGATAAACGTAACTAGGCAATAATTTTCAATAAACATTGTTAACTCTGTGTGAAGTGTAGACACATTTTCGACACTCTTTTAGCTATAAAGAGTTACATCTCAAAAATCATTATTTCGATAGAATGGTCTCCACACGCACATTATTGTTATATTTGCAAACTTTTACAGCTATATGAGGTATTTGACGATTGTAATAATCGCCATGTTTTTAGGCTTTAACGCTCAAGCGCAAACATACGAAGTAGGTTTGTATGCTGGAGGGTCAAATTTTATAGGAGATGTTGGATCAACAAGTTACATTGCTCCAAACTCCCCTGTTGTAGGTGGTATTTTTAAATGGAATCGTAGTTCGAGACATTCTTTTAGATTTACTGCACTTTTTACGCAATTAGAAAGTGCAGACTCACAAAGTGATGAATCAAGAAGACAACTTCGAGGATATTCTTTTAAAAATAGTGTAAAAGAAGTTTCATTAGGTCTAGAATATACATTCTGGGATTTTGATATGTTTAAAGATAGAAATCCTTCTACACCCTATTTATATACAGGGTTTACATATTTTAATCACGATGAGCTAGTCCTCAATGGCAACAATGTTCAGAAAACTGGCACTTCTTGGGATTTTGCAATTCCAATGGTTCTAGGGTATAAAGCTGTTATTGGCGGAAAATTTGTACTTGCTTTTGAAGTAGGAGCAAGATATGCCTTAACAGACAACCTAGATGGTAGTGCTCCTGAAAATGATGCCAATGGAACATTACGTTTTGGAAATATAAATAATGATGACTGGTATATGTTTACAGGATTTACCCTGACGTATACCTTTGGACGCAAACCATGTTTTTGCGCATTCTAATAATGAGATGGACGTTTTAAATCAAATTAACCGCGATAAATTACCCCGACACATTGCTGTGATTATGGATGGTAATGGTCGTTGGGCAAAAAAACAAGGATTACTGCGAGCTGCCGGCCACAAAAAAGGTACGCAAGCGGTGAGAGAGACTGTAGAAGGATGTGCCGAAATTGGAATTGAACATCTAACACTCTACGCTTTTTCTACCGAAAATTGGAATCGCCCAAAAAAGGAGGTTAATGTATTGATGAATCTACTTGTATCATCTCTTAAGAAAGAAATCAAAACACTTCAAAAGAACAATGTTTCATTAAGAGCCATAGGTAATCTTGAAACATTACCTCAGAAAGCTCAGAAAGAGTTAAGAGAAGTTATAGAGCAAACTAAAGATAACAAAAGATTAAGAGTTACACTGGCTTTAAGCTATGGAGCTCGTGAAGAAATTCTTAAAACCGTAAAAGAAATAAGTCTTAAAGTTAAAAATAACATAATTTCTACTGATGAAATTGATGAGTCTTATATTAATAAGCATCTTTACACCCATGACATGCCAGATGTTGATTTACTAATAAGAACAAGCGGAGAGCAACGTGTGAGTAATTTTTTATTATGGCAAATAGCATATGCAGAGTTTTATTTTACAGATGTATTATGGCCAGATTTTAAGAAAACGGATTTACATGAAGCTATTTACAATTACCAGAAAAGAGAACGAAGATTTGGAAAGACAAGTGAACAAATTAAATAACTTAATAAATCAGAGCTTGATATTAAAAAAAATTACTTTTGTACTATTATTACTAACAACTGTAGTTGCGCAAGCTCAGAGAGATTTACCTCTAGATCCAGAAGTTAAGTACGAGATCGGTAATATTACGGTGACAGGCACCTCTACCTATAACGAAAACACAGTAATCACTTTTACTGGTTTACGCTCTGGAGAACGCTTATATCTCCCAGGGGAGAAAATAAGTAATGTCATAAAAAAATTATGGGATCTAGAATTATTCTCAGATATTAATTTATACGTTACAGATGTACGGGGTGATGTCGTTGATCTTCAACTTGACATTAAAGAAGTTCCTGAACTAAATGAAATAAAGTTCAAGGGAATTAAAGAAAAGAAAGGAAGTACTTTCATCAAAGATAATGGCTTAAACAAAGGAGCCAAAGTCACTGAAAACCTTATTACAACTACAAAAAACTACATTGAAAACACCTACAAGAAAAAAGGGTATTTTAATGCTAAAACTCTTATAAACGTAATCCCAAAAGAAGATTCTACATCAAAAAACAAAGTGAATTTAGTCGTCAACATAGACAAAGGTTCTCGGGTAAAAATAGATGAGATTGTATTTGAAGGAAGCGAAAAACTAAAAGCAAAAAAACTTAGGGGCGCTATGAAAAATACGAAAAGAAAAAACTTCTTTCGTATTTATAAACGTTCAAAATATATACAATCTGACTATGAAGATGACAAAAAAGCTGTCGTCAATAAATATAAAGAAAATGGATATCGAGATGCACGTATCATATCAGACACCATCATAAAAAATGACAATGACGATATCACGATAAAATTAAAGATTGAAGAAGGAAAGAAATATTACATAGGAGATATAGATTTTATCGGAAATACAGTATTCTCTGACGCTACACTCTTAAGACGTTTAGGATTAAAGAAAGGAGATACATACAACGGAGTCTTGTTAAAAGAACGCGTACAAAAAGAAGGAGATCCTGATGCAGATGACCTTGCAAATCTTTATCAAAACAATGGCTATTTATTCTCGAATATCAATGCCGTAGAAACTGGCGTAGATCAAGACACCATTAATTTTGAAGTTCGAATCTCTGAAGGTAAACTCGCCTATTTTAATAGAATACAAGTAAAAGGAAATGACAAAACAAAAGATAAAGTCATTTACAGAGAACTTCTTACAAGACCAGGGCAACAATATAGCAAGCAAGCAGTTGTAACAACTATACGTAGATTAGGCCAACTTGGCTTCTTTGATCCACAGCAATTAACACCTGAATTTAAAAACTTTGACCAAATAGGAGGTACTGTAGATTTAGAATATAATGTTGTAGAGCAAGGAGCAAGTCAGATAGAACTACAAGGTGGTTTTGGTGGAGGTGGTTTTGTAGGTACCCTAGGGCTATCCTTCAATAACTTCTCTATTCAGAATATATTTAAAAAAGAAGCGTACAAACCTTTACCAATGGGTGATGGGCAGCGTTTTTCATTAAGAGCACAAGCGAGTCAGTTTTTTCAAACGTATAGTATCTCTCTTACAGATCCTTGGTTTGGAGGTAAAAAACCAGTACAATTATCGGTATCATTATCACACACGATACAGTTTCAGTTTAATAATAATGCAACGAGCGCAAGAGATCGAGTAAATAGAGATAGTAAAAACATCATTACAGGAGGGTCGATTGGCTTGGCTAAACGTTTATCTTGGCCAGACAGAGACTTTACGCTCTCACATGCTATCAGTTATCAGAATTTCAACTTAGTGAATTTTAATACGGGGCTATTTACTTTTGGAAATGGTTCTTCTAAAAACTTAGGATATACTATTGGGCTTAGTAGAAACAATACGGCTAACAACCCAATATTCCCAATATCTGGTTCAGAATGGAGTATTACTGCAAAGTTAACCCCTCCCTACTCCCTATTTAATAATGTTGACTATAAAGCATTAGCAGAAGACAGAGTTGTTGCGGTAGAAAATCAAGATTCAGATGCATTAGCAGAGATAGACCAAGAGCGATTTAATTTCCTCGAATTCTACAAAGTAAAATTTAATGGAAAATGGTATACAAGCCTTCCTGGAAAATTCGTTTTACAATCTAATCTTGAATTTGGATGGTTAGGCGCTTATAATAATGATAGAGGTATTCCACCATTTGAACGTTTCTTCTTGGGAGGAGATGGACTCGGGGGCTTCGCACTAGATGGACGTGAAATTATCCGTTTAAGAGGATATCCTAACCAATCTGTAACTCCATTAGATAGGGGAGCTGCGACCACAGCAAACAATAATGATGGGGCTACCATTTATAATAAATTTAGTTTAGAACTTCGTTATCCTATAACATTTAGCCAAGCTGCAACCATATATACACTAGCTTTTGTTGAAGGAGGAGCTACCTATGACAATTTTAGAGACTATAATCCGTTTCAATTGAATAGATCTGCTGGTGCAGGAATTCGTATATTTATGCCTGCCTTTGGATTATTAGGGCTGGATTTCGGATATGGATTTGATCCTATACCTGGGCTAATACAGCCTAACGGTTGGGAAACGCACTTTATCATTGGACAGCAGTTTTAATTTTGGCACGATTATTTCTAACGCTATTATAACCAATATGAAAACAAAAGTTTTTTTCTTTTTTGCATCACTTTTTTTAGTGAGCCTTGTTGCTCAAGCACAACGTGGTATACGTGTAGGCTATATCAATATGGACTACATCCTTGAAAATGTTCCTGAATACCAAGAAGCATCTTCTCAACTAGATTCAAAAGTCAAAAAGTGGAAGAGTGAAATTGAAAAAAAAATAAGTGAGATTGATGAAATGAAAAAGCAATTACAAAATGAACGTGTATTGCTTACCAAAGAGCTTATCGAAGAGCGCGAAGAAGAAATCACTTATGAAGAAGAACAAATTTTTGAATACCAACAAAAACGTTTTGGACCAGGAGGAGATCTAGCCATACAAAAACGTCAGCTAATAGAGCCTATACAAGATCAAGTTTTTAATTCTGTACAAGAGATTTCAAAAAATAAAAAATTTGATGTCGTCTTAAGAAAGTCTGAAGCAGGAATATTGTATGTAGCAGATCGTTTGGATATAAGTGACCAAGTTTTAAGAAGTATTACGAGGTCTGCAAAACGCAAACAAATAAACAGTAAAAAAGAAGAAGATTCTTTTGACAGAGATGAGGCAAAAACAGTAGAGCAGGATAAAGCAACGCAAGCACGCCAAAAAGCAATAGACGACAAGAAAGCAGAACGCGAAGCTTTAATAGAAGAAAAAGCAGCGCAACGCCAAGAAGAAAAAGAGGCTCGTAATAAAGCTTTTGAAGAAAGAAGACAACGTATTCTTGAAGAGCGTCAAAGAAGAAAAGACTCTATAGATGCTGTCAAAGCAGCTAGAGCAGAAGCTTCTGGCAGAAGTACAGGAAAGGAAACAGCTGAAGAGAAAAAAGCAAAACAACAACAACTTATAGAAGCACGACAAAAAAGAAAGGACTCTATACTAGCAGTACGTCAAGAGAAAAAAGAGGCACTACTAGCAGAACGCCAAAGAAAAAAAGATTCTGTTGCAGCAGCTCGTAAGAAAAAAACAGATAGTATTCCAAATCCTCCAAAAAGAAGATGATCATAGTTGGAGGTATTTTATAACCCAATATTTTATAACTATAACACACTTAACTTTAATTAGATTACAATGAAACACATGAAAAAAGTATTCGTAGCCATAGCTCTAGTAATAGGAATGACTAGTGCAATACAAGCTCAAGATTCAAAAATTGCGCATATTAATACGCAAGAGTTAGTAGAAGCAATGCCTAGCTATGTAGCCGCAAATGCTGAACTGGAAAAAGCTCAAAAATCCTATGCAGCTCAGTTACAAGAAATGAAAACTGAACTTCAGAAAACATCTGAAAGATATGGTCGTGAAGTAGCTACACAAACTGACGAAACCAATATTACGCGTCAAAGAGAGGTACAAGAGACAATGTCGCAAATTAATCAGTATGAGCAAAATGCATACACCAAACTGCGTCAGCAAGAGCAAGAATTATTAAAGCCTATTCTTGAAAAAGCCCGTGTGACTATTCAAAAAGTAGCAAGAGCAAAAGGATTCCAATTTGTCCTTGACTCAACACCTGGAGCTGCAGGAGTGATCATGGCAGATGGATATGACCTTATGCCAGATGTAAAAGCAGATTTAGGCATCTAATACATTACTATTAGTTCGCTTAAAGCGAAAGTTTATAAAAACTGCCTTCAATAGAAGGCAGTTTTTTATTTTAGCCCTATGCAAAAGGATCAATACATCGGTGTGTTTGACAGCGGAATAGGAGGTATTTCTATATGGAAGGAGATTATCCAAGTACTACCTTTAGAATCTACGATCTATTTAGCTGATAGTACACATGCTCCCTACGGAGAAAAATCTCAAGATGAGATTACACAACTATGTATTAAAAACACAGAAACACTTATCGCGTTAGGCGCAAAAATCATTGTGGTGGCGTGTAATACCGCCACAACAAACTCCATTGACTATTTAAGAGCCAACTACCCTATTCCATTCATTGGGATAGAACCCGCCATTAAACCTGCAGCCTTACACTCTAAAAGCAAAAGTATTGGTATCCTCGCGACCAAAGGAACACTCAATAGCCGTTTGTTTTCTAGTACCTCAAAACGATACACACAAGAAATTAATACCATAGAGGTAATAGGCGCAGGACTTGTACCTTTGATTGAGCAAGGAAAGATAAATAGCCCTGAGACCAAGGCATTACTCACTACCTATCTAAAGCCTATGATTGAGGCACGTATTGATTATTTGGTTTTAGGATGCAGTCACTATCCTTTTCTTCTCCCTATACTTAAAGAGCTATTACCCAATCAAGTCACCATTATTGACTCTGGAGAAGCCGTTGCGAGGCAAACAAAAGCGATATTAACGCAGGAAAAAACAATACGGACAGCGATTACTCAGCCTGTTGAGCATTACATCTATTCTAACGATGCTATTGATGTGCTTGAAGATATCATAGTCCGCTTTCGCGAAAGCGAACAAATCCCTCTTAAAACAGCTATTCAAGTAGCCTATAAAGACTTTTAAAGCTTATTTAAAATACCCCAGCAAGTTTGCTTTTTGAGACGCCGAAACCATTACCTCTTTACCAGAGCTTAATACGACTGTACCTCCCTTGCCTTTTCTATAACCAGTCACTTCATTAATATTCACTAAATAAGACTTGTGCACTCTCGCAAACCCAAAATCTGTTAAAGCATCCTGAAAATACTTAAGCGTTTTACTGACTAATTTTTTTCCTCCACCCGTAAGAAATATTTGGGTATAATTATCATCTGCTTGGCAATATAAAATAGAGGCGGCTTCCAGCACTTCAAAACCGTCTTGCACTGGAATCGTTATTTTACCTTGCTTATCAGAGCTAAACGCAGTAAGAACTTTATCTTCTAATGCATTTTCTTTTTCTTTAATCTGAACCACATAATCTACTGCCTTTATGAGCTCATCTATAGAGATAGGTTTCAATAAATAATAGGATGCATGCGTATTCAATGCCTCTATCGCATATTGATTATAGGCCGTCACAAAGACCGTCTCAAAACTACGATCTCCTACTTGCTCTAAAAGATCAAATGCATTTCCGTGTGGCATTTCTACATCCAAGAAAACCAAATCTAGCGTTTGATTACGAATCAGACTGAGCCCTTCTTCAATATTAGAAGCTTCGCCAACAAGTTCAATTTTAGGACAGTATTTCTGAAGATAATTACGCAAAATATCTCTACTCACTTCTTCATCTTCTACAATAATTGTTTTAAGCTTTAGCATGGTTAGTCCTTTTTTAATGTTAGCGTGACTTTGGTTCCCTCCCCGGTTTCGAAAACGTCTGTAATAGCAACATCTACACGATCTCCATACATCTCATTAAGTATAGCGATACGTTTATTGATATTGCCCATTCCTTTAGATTTTTGCTTTTTCTGATTATCGGTTTTCATCGCCTTACTACGCTCCCTTCCTACCCCATCGTCTGTCACGGTAATGACGGCTGTTTGATCATCTTTTTGACTAAAATGAATATGTAATAACCCTTTTTCTTCTTTATACCTCATGCCGTGCCATACGGCATTCTCAACGTAGGGCTGTAACAACATGGGAGGTATTTGAAACTCCTCTATAGCAAGGTCTTTATCTACAGTAAGCGTATAATCAAACTTATCTTTAAACCTGAAATGTTCTAGCATCGTGTACTTTTTGATAAGTTCTATTTCACTAGAAAGCGGTATAAAATCTTCTTCACTGTTTTCCAGTACAGATCGCATGAGGCTAGAGAAATCAGAAAGGTATTTATTTGCTGTACGCTCATCATTTGTGGCAATAAAACTATTAACCGAGTTAAGAGCATTAAAAATAAAATGAGGGTTCATTTGAGACCGAAGCCCTTTAAGAGCTAATAAATTATTAGCATATTTTTGTCTTTTTGAACTGCGATACATAGCTACAGCTGCAATAAGAAGTGAAATAGCCACTATAATTAAAGACCCAATAATCAAGCTATTTGTATTGTTACGCTCATCAATTATTTTTTGCTTTTGAAAAGCGAGATCATAACGCTCTTCATTGAGTTCTCTATCTTTTTCAAGGCTTAAGATTCTATTTTGTTTTTCGGCTACAATTTTCCCAAGTCGTGTTGCAGAGGCCAATTCTTGTTCTTTCACAATATATCCCTGATCTACCAGCGATTTGTATCGCTCATAACTCTCTGCCGCTTTATCAAAGTCTTCTTTATCTCTGTACAATTCTGAAAGTCGTCTCGTAGCATCTTTTTCGACAACAAGATCATTTTTATTGATAGCTTCATCAATACTTTTTTCAAAAAAAGGAATCGCCTCGTCAAGCTTTCTTTGGTCTACATACGCACTGGCTATTTTATAATTTTGCTTCTGAGGCGTAAGCATATCATCATTTGTAATGGAGTCTGTATTTACATCTCGCAATCCTTCTAATACCTCTTTTCGAAGTTTTATTTCTTCGTCAAATTGTCGCCTAGAATTATAATAGTCAGCCACTTTTACCTTAGATCTTACAGTGCTCTCAGAGTTTTCTTTACTAGACAAGTCTAATACTTTATTATAAGAACTGACCGCCTTCTGGCCATTTCCAATCAGATCATAAGACTCTGCAATTTTAGTATTTAATCTGGTGGTAACAGACACTAAATTAGAGTCTGTAGCAATATGCTCTGCTTTGGTATATTGTTCGATGGCTTTGGTGTAATCTGCTGTTGCCTTGTAGGTATCTCCTAAACCCTCTACTACGCTTAAGCTTTCCTGAAAAGACAACTCTTTTTTAGACAAAGCCTTGTAAAGGTCTATACTTTCTTGATAGTTTTTATTATTAAAATAAGCCCTAGCTAATTTTATATCTATAGAAATTTTATATTCACTTTTTAGACTTGATGTATAGTTGGCAATCGCCAAGTCATATTGTTTCCAGTGAGTATTAATATCAGCTAATAATTCATACGCAATAGCTCTCTCAGATTCACTAATGGTATTTATCTCTAGTGCTAATGCTATATTATCAATCCCTACTGAGACGTCTTGTTTGTATACGTTTCTTGCCTTTTGGAGGTAATCACTGAAGCTTTGTTTAGGTGTTTCTGAGTCTTCAGACTCATTTGATTCTACAGGATTAGATAATGAATGGACTTCAACTCGAATACGTTGATTGTCCTTTATGGTATAATATTGTGTGGCAAAGTCTGTGCTGCGTATCACGAGTTCATCCCCAATCCGTGCGCGAATTCTAAACTCTCCGTCAAATCCCGTTGTTGTATAATTACCACCCGTAATCTCAACATTTACTCTAGATACGGGCGTCATTGTTTCTATATCAATAACGCTACCGCGCACAGTGATTTCTGGTCCTTTATCATCCGATAATGATCTATTGACCTGACCGTAAAGACATGTGCAAATAAGCATTAATACTATTGTACAGAATGTAGTAAACACCTTTTTCATAAGACCAAACTTAGTGCAAAAATGCTACACCAAAAAATGATGATTTTAGATATGTTGCACAAAAGATGCTTTTTGAGGTCTCGAAAATCACTCTCCCTCACTCTAGAGGATGTTTTACTCATTAAAAAGAGGTGTTTACTCATTTTGAATTTTTATCCTCTTTTGATGTCTTTAGATTTACATCATATTCATCAAAATACACAAACGACCATGAAGACTGTATCCATTTTAATAACATCACTACTTGTAGCATCCTCCTATTTTTGCACAACGGCTGTGATTACGGAAAAAAATCAAAAAAAATCACACACACCCAAGAGCACTATTATTACCCATCTAGAGCCAGAAACAAACATCATTAAAGTAGCTCTTTTATTAGACACGTCTAATAGTATGGATGGACTCATAGATCAAGCAAAGTCTCAATTATGGGAACTCGTAAATGAATTATCATATGCAAAATGTGGAGCAGAAAATAAACCATCTTTACAAATTGCTTTATACGAATATGGAAATGATGGACTTAATGCCAGAGAAGGTTTTATAAGACAAGTAAATGCTTTTAGCAATGATCTTGATGAGATTTCAAAAAACTTATTTGGCCTCACCACTAACGGAGGAAATGAATATTGTGGTAAAGTGATTCAAGTATCTTTAGACCAATTGGATTGGGGAACACAAAAAAACGATCTCAACCTTATTTTTATAGCAGGTAACGAGCCATTTGATCAAGGGCCTGTTCGTTATCAAGATGCTTCTGTAAATGCTTGCGAAAAAGATGTCACCATTAATACTATATTTTGTGGAGATTATAACACGGGGGCTCGAACCTATTGGAAAGATGGAGCAGAATCTACAAAAGGAAATTACATTGCGATTAATCACGATAAGCGAACAGTACATATCCCCTCTCCTTACGATCAAGCTATTTTAGAAAAAAATAAAGCATTAAATAGCACGTACATTGGATATGGTAGACTTGCAGAGAGTAAAATGGCCTTACAATCACAACAAGATGATAATGCAAGCGAATACGGAGAAGCCAATGCCGTAAAAAGAGCCGTAAGTAAAAGTTCTCACTTTTATAAAAATAGCAGTTGGGACCTAGTTGATGCAGAAAAAGAAGAAGGCTTTAGTTATGAAGAATTAGAGGACAAAGATCTTCCTGAAGAGCTTAAAGGTAAATCTGCTTCTGAAATGAAAGCATATATCGCCAACAAAAGAAAAGAGAGAGAAGCAATACAAAAAGAGATAGCACAACTGAATAGCCAACGCATATCCTATGTAGCATCACAAACTAAAAAAGATGACAATCAATTACGAAACGCTATGGTAGAAGCTATTAAGACACAAGCCAAGCAAAAAAATTATACATGGGAATAAAGAAACACCTGTTATTCCACAACTATGTAAAAGCGTACACAAATGAGTGTACGCTTTTTTTATTTTAAAAAATAAAAAAACCAAACCTACTAATAGTAACGTATATAAAAACATAACAATAAAAGCTACCTAGTATAGGTAATGAAAACTATTAAAACCCAAATTAAAATGAAAAAAACGTTTCTAATTATCTCGATGACTGCTTTACTACTTATTTCTTGTGTCTCCAAAAAGAAGTTTGTAGCACTACAATCAGAGTATGACACAACCAAAGTCACACTCACAAAAACTCAAGTAGAAAAAGAAGCATTAGAAAACAAGTACGGCGCTATTCAAGCACGTGTTACTGAGTACAATTCTAAAATCAATTCTTTAAAAGACATCAATAACCAACTTACTGTTTCGAACAATCAAAAATTAGACAGAACAAGCAATGGGGCTGTTATATCAAATGATGTTAAAGAGCAGATGACAGCAACATTAAAAAATGTAAATCAAGCGGAACTTGCAAAAGCAACAACACTAGAAGACTCTATGAACTTGGCACTTTCCTACAACTTAAAGCGTAATCTTGATCAGGGTGTTATTGAAGATATGGAAAGTGATGATATCTCTATAGATATAGATGAAACTGTTGTCATGATTTCTATTTCTGATAAATTATTATTCAAATCAGGAAGTTATAAAGTCAATAAAGAAGCAAATGCATTGCTAAAAAGAATCGCAGATGTTGTCAATTCAGAACCTGCTATAGAAGTGATGGTAGAAGGACATACAGACAATCAAACAATAAAGCCAGGCGCTTACGTAAAAGATAACTGGGAACTAAGTGTAGAACGAGCTACGTCCATTATTAGAGAGTTACAAGATAACTATGACGTAGATCCTTCAAAATTGATTGCCGCAGGGAGAAGTAGCTATATGCCGATAGTCCCTAACGACAGTAAAGAGAATCGATCTATAAATCGAAGAACACGTATTATCATTTTACCAAACCTTGATAAGTTCTTAGCTCTTATGGCTTCAAAAGAATAAACACAAAAATTAGGTATAAATAATAAGCCCGTTTGTTGCAGTAACAAACGGGCTTATTATTTTATTTCTATTTCTTTATTAGTTCACAGCTGGACAATTACAATCATAAGGATCTTTATTTTCTCCTAGATTATATCCAAGCGTTAACTGATGGAATCCTCCGTTTGTTAATGTGACAGCATTTGTTTGATTAGAATAGGTATATCCAAATAAGAATCGATCATAAGATCCTCCTACAAACGGGCTCACAAATTGTGTCTTTTGTATATCTACAGTTTCACCATTGGGTGTAAACTCTGCACCATCAAGGCTTCTTCTATAAGAAAGACCTCCCCATAATCTTCCCCAATCTAATTTATAGTATGCCTTCGCATTCAAGTCAAAATTAGCTTCTCCAGTACGCTCAGTTGCTTGAAATAACACAGACGGCTCAAAACTCCAATCTGAAAAATTAGGTGAGATCACGTATCCCATGGATACAATATACCTACGCTGATTATTTGGTTCAAATGCTTCGTTGAATCTATCTCTATTGGCAGGAAGTACGTTTTTAACAGTAAAATGAGCAAAGAAGTCTACAAAATTATAAGACATTCCAAAATCTACGTTTAGGTATGAATCAGATTGTTCTATACCTGCAATAACTGGGTCAAAATCGGTAAGGTCAAAATTTGTTTCATCTAATTTTCCTTGAATCACTCCAACACTTAAACCAAACGAAAGTTGATTAAGATCTACATAATTTCGCGAAAGCAATAAATGATATGCAAACGTCGCATATGCACCTTGTTGAGAGAAAAATCCGTTTGAATCATTAAATAAAATACCTCCTACACCTATTTTTTCACCTATTCGACCATTTAAGCTTATCGTTTGCAATGCAGGAGAATCTTCAACACCTGCCCATTGGCCACGAACTGTCCCTCTAAGCTTTGATGTTTTTGAAGCACCCGCCATAGATGGATGAAGTAGATAAAGGTTATCTTGAAGATAATCTAGAAATACGGGCAAACCTTCCTGAGCAACAACAAATTGCGAGCAAAATAATGCCAGTATAATATAGTATTTTTTTAAATTCATGGGACTACTTTTTTTGTAACACAGGACTAAGTATTGACTTATTATATGCAAATGATAAGGTATTTACAGCAATAAGAGACGTACGTGAAGTACTGTAACATTCAAATATATAAATTTTTGTATTAAAGCATAGGGATTTAACAGGCATTATGCAATTGAATAGTACATATAAAAAATCATGAATCCTGAAATCACGCACGACATACGTAAATATGTGAGATAGATTCTTTCTTAGTGATAAGAAATGTAGGATTCTTTTCATTAAAATGTAGTTTTCAAAGGGGCGTAAATATAAGTATTTACTCTATAAATTACCTGCCTGTGCATTGCATAACGGCAATTTTATTTATTTATTGAATCATCAACTGTTTTTTTAACGTTATTTTCCTCTAGTAAAATAACTCTTTGTACTATTTATGATTTGATTGGATGGTGATATAAATAGGCATAATACCTACCTTTGCATAAAAATTATTGTAATGTCTACATATAGTATTACTGTTGAGGGAACTTCAAATCCCGCAATCAAAAAATTTCAAGCAGACCAGTTTTTGGTTAACCATAATAGTTATGAATTTCATAACATAGATGAAGCTGCAAATTCACCACTAGCACAACAACTATTTTACCTTCCCTTTGTAAAGACGATCTATATCGCTCAAAATTTTGTCGCTATAGAAAAGTATAATATCGTAGAGTGGATTGATGTACAAAACGAACTTTCGCAACAAATAGAGGACTTTTTAAATGATAACGGCGTTATTATTATTGAAGATATTGCCGCAAAAAAGATTCCTGTAACTGTATATGCAGAGAGTACTCCAAATCCTTCTACATTAAAGTTTGTTGCAAACAAGAAGCTAGTCACGTCGCCTTTTGAGTTTAAAACCATTGATGACACCGCACATGCACCGCTTGCTAAAGCACTCTTTCACTTTCCGTTTGTAAAAGAAGTATTTTTTGATGAAAACTATGTAAGTGTTCAAAAATATGAAATGGCAAACTGGGACGAAGTTGTTACAGAAACCCGTGAGTTTATCCGAAATTTTATTCAAGATGGAAAAGAGGTTGTTACTGCAGAGCAGCTCAAAACACCTCAGCAATTAGAAAGTATTGCAGAAGCCACCTTTGAAAACCTAGATGATACCTCAAAAGAAATTGTAAATATTATAGAAGAGTATGTGAAACCTGCCGTCGCAAGTGATGGAGGAAATATCGTATTTAAAAACTATGATGAAAAAACAAAAAACGTATCTGTGATCTTACAAGGTGCTTGTAGCGGATGCCCTTCTTCTACGTTTACACTTAAAAACGGAATTGAAAATATGCTGAAACAGATGCTACCTGGTCGCATAAATGCCGTTGAAGCGATCAATGGATAAGATAAAAAGCATGTTTTTTTTATAACTGAGTGATTCCATATACGATTAGTTCATTATTTGTAACTTAGAGTTCAATCATTTTATTAATTTTAAAATACATATTATGGCAGTAATGAAAGTTATAGAAGTACTATCTAGTTCTAAAACTAGCTGGGAAGACGCAACACAAAACGCAGTTTCACAAGCATCAAAAACCGTAAAGAATATTAAATCTGTTTATGTCGCTGAACAAAGCGCTGTTGTAAGCGGAGATAAGGTTACAGAATATCGTGTGAATCTGAGACTTACATTTGAAATAAAGTAAGAAATCTTATATAAGATATAAAAATCCTATCCTGTGATAGGATTTTTTTTGTTTGTATTTTTACCCTATGAATATGTACAAGCCATTTTTATTCTTACTCATCCTATCCATTCTCTGGAGTTGCAAAGACCAGAATGATTCAGATATGCACACATATACCAATGACCTCATACATGAGACAAGTCCTTATTTACTTCAACACGCGCACAACCCTGTAGATTGGAAACCTTGGAATGAAGAAACATTAGCGCTTGCAAAAAAAGAAAACAAACCCATTTTAGTGAGTATCGGTTATTCCTCCTGTCACTGGTGTCACGTGATGGAGCATGAGAGCTTTGAAGACACACTTGTTGCTACTTTTATGAATAATCACTTTATCAATATAAAAGTAGACCGTGAAGAACGCCCTGATGTCGATAATATATACATGAGTGCGGTAGAACTTATGACTGGAAGAGCAGGTGGATGGCCTCTTAATGCCATTGCACTACCCGACGGAAGACCTATCTGGGGAGGTACTTATTTTCCAAAAGAGGATTGGATGAACGCCTTAGAACAAGTCTCAACTGCCTTTAAAGACAATCCTAACAGTCTTGTAGAATTTGCAGACAAGTTAGCAACCGGTATAAAAACAAGAGCTATTGTTACTCCAAACCCCAACAAACCTCAATTTGAAGAAGCACTCATCACATCATCATTAGTCACATGGTCTACCTATTGGGATCTACAAGAAGGAGGTATAGACAGAGCACCTAAATTTATGATGCCTAACAATTATCAATTCTTATTGCGTTATGGGCATCAAACGCAAGACTCGACCATCTTACATTATGTAAACACTACCCTAGAAAAGATGGCTTATGGTGGCATAAACGATCACATTGGAGGTGGTTTTTCAAGATATAGCACTGACAAAAAATGGCATATCCCACATTTTGAAAAAATGCTGTACGACAATGCCCAATTAGTAAGTCTTTACAGCGATGCCTATCTTCTCACTAAAAAAGAACTATACAAAGAGACGGTCTATCAAACGTTAGATTATGTTGCTCGTGAAATGACCACAGCAGAAGGTGGATTTTATAGCGCACTAGACGCAGATAGTCTCACCCCCGAAGGAGCATTAGAAGAAGGTGCCTATTATGTATGGACAGAGGAGACCCTGAAAACTATTTTAAAGGAAGACTTTTCGCTATTTGCCGCCTACTACAACATCAATGATTTTGGCGCGTGGGAAAAAAACAACTATGTGCTTATTCGGCGAGATTTGGATGAAGATTTCATAAAAAAACAAGGGATCTCACGCTCTGATCTTAAAGAAAAGAAAGTCCAATGGAGAGAAGTCCTATTACGCTTTCGCGAAAGCAATAAAGAAAGACCCCGTCTGGATGATAAAATACTCACTGGCTGGAATGGCCTTATGACAAAAGGGTACGTAGATGCCTATCGTGTGTTTAATGACCAGAAATTTCTAGACGCAGCCCTTAAAAATGCCACGTTCATCGTCGAACATATGATCCGTAAAGATGGAGGCCTTAACCGAAATTATAAAAATGGGAAAAGCACCATAAATGGATATCTAGAAGATTATGCAAGTACGATAGATGCTTTCATCGCACTATTTGAGGTAACCGCTGATTCCATTTGGCTAGAGCGCGCTAAACAATTGACAGATTATACGTTTGTTCATTTTCAGGATAAAACAAACAGTATGTTCTTTTTTACATCAGATCAAGACACTGATTTAATAAGCCGTAATGTACCGTATATAGATAAGGTGATTCCTGCCTCTAACTCGATGATGGCAAAAAACATCTTCACCCTCTCGCACTATTATCTGGACAAATCCTATACCCAAACAGCAGCTACCATGCTCAATAATATGCAACCAGAGATAGATCGCTCGCCTACTTCTTTCAGTAATTGGTTGGATCTATATCTCAACTATACACAACCCTATTATGAGATTGTGATTGTTGGTGAGAATGCTAAAGAAGTGCTCACAGAACTCAACACCTATTACCTACCTAATAAATTAATAGCGGCAAGCACTTCAGAAAGTACACAGGAGATATTTGAAGGACGTTACCTCAAAGACAACACACTGATCTATGTTTGTGTCAATAACGCCTGTAAACTGCCTGTTAAGACTATAGGAGAAGCATTGAAACTTATCAAACTTTAACAGAAGTTTAGCCCCGTAGACACCTAGGAACTATAAATTATGAATAGTGTATAAAAAATAAGAAAATGCAAAATATAGATGAGTACCAAGAATATATTAAAGAGGCTGCCACTTGGTTATGGGAATTTGCCCCAAAGCTAGTAAGTGCCATTATCATTGCTATTATTGGATTTTGGGTCATAAAGATCACAAAACGATTAGTAAAAAAGTTTTTTCATAACAGAGAATATGATATTACCCTAGAAAAGTTTACGTCAGATCTTATTAATTGGTCACTCAAAATTATTCTATTTGTGATAATCATCTCCCATCTTGGGGTTAAAACCACGTCACTTGTCGCTATTTTAGGAGCTGCGAGTCTTGCCATTGGTCTTGCGCTTCAAGGATCTCTTGCTAATTTTGCAGGAGGCGTTCTTATTCTTCTTTTAAAACCCTTTAAAGTAGGGGATTTTATTAAAGCACAAGGACAGGAAGGAACGGTAAAAGAGATCTCTATTTTTACCACAAAACTCAATACTTTTGGAAATCAATTGGCGGTAATTCCTAATGGGAAACTATCTAATGAAACGATCCTAAACTATACGACAGAGGGTATTCGAAGAGAGTCACTGACTTGGGGAATTGCATACGGTGATGACATCAAACTTGCCAAACAAATCCTCCTTGACCTTGTAAACGAGCAAGAAACTGTCATCAAAGAAGAAGATAAACTCCCTATGATTGTCTTGGCAGAACTCGGTGAGAGTAGCGTAAACCTATCCCTTAGGTATTGGGCAACCAACGATGATTTTTGGGCACTACGTTGGCATATTTTAGAAGAGGGTAAACGCAGAATTGAAGAAGCTGGCATTACCATTCCGTTTCCGCAGCGGGACATACATATACACAATACAGAGCATAACTAATTCTATGAAATTCTAAATTTTTTGTACGCTTTCGCGAAAGCGATCTCTAACCCACACTACTGTTAAATAGAATTTTAAAGACATATATAGCAAAACATCATAGATGTAATACGCTTTCATACCGATAAGGTTTACGTTTTCTATAAAAAAGCCCTTTTAAGAGAACGTTCGGGGATAACTCGCTTCAATTTTAGTAATTTTGGAATCTCAACAAAAAATAATAAATAAAAAAAACTATGGAAGACTATCAAAAATGGATTGACTTAGCGATTTTAAAAGGCTCAGAATATGGAGTGAAAATAATCATGGCTATTGTCATATGGATTATAGGAAAGTGGATTATTAAGCAAATTATGAAGGTCTTCAAAAAAATGCTTGAGAAAAACAAGAATATGGATGTGACGTTAGAAAAATTTCTTTCTAACCTTGTCAGAAGCATATTACTAGTCTTATTGATAATAGCGATACTAGGCCAATTAGGAATAAACACTGCTTCTTTTGCCGCTATTTTAGCTGCTGCGGGTCTTGCTGTAGGTCTTGCATTACAAGGGTCACTTTCTAATTTTGCTGGAGGTGTTCTAATCATGCTATTCAGACCCTATAAAGTAGGAGACTTAATCGAAGCACAAGGAGAAATAGGCGTTGTAAAAGAAATTCAAATTTTTACAACCAAAATCTCTACGCCTGGCAACAAACTTGTTATTATGCCTAACGGTTCATTATCCAATGGAAACATAAAAAACTATACAGAACTAGGTGAGTTAAGAGTAGACTTAACTATAGGAGTCTCTTACGATGCCGATATTAAAGAAACGAAAGAAGCGCTTATGAAAGCGATGACTTCTCAAGACAAAGTACTTAAAGAGCCTTCTCCTAGTGTTCATATGGGAGAACTAGCAGATAGCTCTGTAAACTATGAGGTGCGACCATGGGCAACCCCAGAAGACTATTGGGATGTTTATTTTCAAACTATTGAAAACTGTAAAATCGAACTAGACAAAGCAGGTATTGAAATTCCATACCCACACGCTGTCGAAATTAAAAAAGAAGAATAATTCGGGATACCCAAAACCTTCTCATAAAAAAAGCGCTCATATTTAAAAATATGAGCGCTTTTTTTATATCCTATAGTGACACTATATATCTATTTTGATTTAGGAGTGCCCGCAATAAAATCTTTAAGGTAATACGGCTCAAAATAAGCAACATCTTCATAGTCTTTAGCTATGTTTTTAGCTTCTGCAAGTTGACACATTTGTGATGCAGATGGCAACACCTCTTTTATGAATATAGCATTGGGATGGCGACAAATTTCTTCAAACTTTGACACCCCATTTCCTACAAAGTATACGATCCCTTTTTCTAAATATTCTTGAAAAGAATATTCGTCAAGAATTTGAGCTTCGATGGCTCTCAGAGGATGATGACTTGCATCAAAAACAGCGCTATACACTTCCATTCTTCGAGCATCTAGCATGGGTATGATATAGGAACCTTCATCACAAATAACCTGATGAGATAATGCCTCTAATGTAGAAGTAGAAATCAAAGGAATTCCTAATGCATAGCATAATCCTTTGGCAGCAGAAACACCTATACGTAACCCTGTATAACTCCCAGGACCTTTACTTATAGCGATCGCTGTAAGTTCTTTTTTATTGATTTTTGCAGTGGCAAGTACTTCTTCTATATAAGGATGTAAACGTTCTGCATGAGAATACTGCATTCCATTATCCTCTTTCAAGACTACTTGCTCCCCATAAATAGATAAAGCCACCGAACAATTTGTGGTGGCTGTCTCTATGCATAATATATTAGACATGATCATTCATCTTTTTCACTGTCAGCATCATCTTCATCTTTCTTAACTTCTACAAGGTCTCCAGTCTTGAGGGTTTTTGTGACTAAAGTATAAGGCCCTGTAATAATCTCATCATCTTCACTTAATCCGGTTAAAACCTCAATTTTAGAATCATCTTGAATTCCAGTAGTTACTACTTTAAGTGTTGCTTTATCTCCATTTTTAACAAAGACACACTCAAATTTTTTGTCATCGCCTTTAATATCCTTTTTAGTCTTCCCTTTTTTAGTGGTACTCGTATCTGATTTTATAACGATAGCACTAATAGGAATCGCAATACTATTTTCTCTTCTCTGTGTGATAATATCTACCGTGGCTGTCATTCCCGGCCTAAATGGTGAGTAAGACTTTGATTTCCCTTCAAGAAGGTCCTTATAAGAAACTTCAAGGATACGTACTTTCACTTTAAAGTTGGTTACTTGATCTGCTGTTAATGTCGCCTCTGCTGAGTTTGCTATTTCTGTAACAATACCTTTAAATTCTCTCTTTAAATACGCGTCTACTTCAACCATCGTAGAATCTCCGACTTGTATTTTTACAATATCATTTTCATTGACATCTACTTCTACCTCCATGTTGGTAAGATTTGCAACTCTTACGATTTCGGTTCCTGCCATTTGTGCTGTTCCTACTACACGCTCACCTAACTCTACACTCAGTTTTGATATGGTACCATCCATAGGTGCAAATATAGACGTACGACCTAAGTTATCTTGAGCCTGCTTTACTTGTGCTGCTACGCTTTGTACATTGTAATAAGCACTTTGTCTGTTTGCTTGCGCTACTTCATAATCAGACTCAGCCCTTTCATAATCCGATCTTGAAATCACACCTTTGTCAAATAATGGCTTATTACGATCGTAGTTTAATTTAGCAACTTTTAAGTTCGCTTCTGCTTGTGCTAGTCCAGAGCGTGAATTTTGCAAAGCAGCCTGAACTTGAGTAAGTGCTCCTTGTACTAAATCTGGATTGATACGCACTAAAAGGTCTCCTTTCTTAACATCTTGACCTTCTGCTATAGGAAGTGCTATGATTTCTCCAGATACTTCTGAAGATATGCTTACTTCTATCTCTGGTTGAATCTTTCCGGTAGCCGCCACAGTTTCTATGATCGTAGCACGCGCTACTAGCTCTGTATCAACTAATTTTCCTTCATCTCCCCCTTTTATGACACCCGATTTTTTAAGACCAATTAGTCCTAAAATAACCACTAAGGCTACTCCCAGAAGTATAAATAATGTTTTTTTACTCATTTTGGTTAGAATTTAAGTTCTGTCGCTGGCACTCCAAAATAGAGTTCCAGTACTTTAATACGGAATATATAATCGTATTTAGATCGTGTTAATTCAATTTGTGCATTGTCATAACGCAATTTAGATTGACTAAAATCAAAGGCATTTGTACGCCCTACATCATATCTAAGTTTTGCATATTCATACGCAAGCTCCTGAGAATTTAAAGCTATAATGGCTGCTTCATAACTTTCTTTTGCTGCTTTTGCATCGGTGTATGCTTGGTATACAGCAGACTCAAAATTAAGGCGTGCTTGCTCTGACTGAAACTCAGATCGCTTCACATTAACCTCACTTCTCTTAATATTATTACGTGTAGAAAATCCATTAAAAATAGGAACTGACAACTGTACCCCGTAAGAAATACCATCATTAAGGTATAATTGTTCTATGAAAGGTGTTGGATCTCCTTCTTGTAAAAGAAAATTAGGTTGGGTCGTAAATACTGTTTCATTAGTACCATCTACAAAACCAATAGGAACATCTGAAGAAGGATTATCTGGATCTACACTTTGACTAAAGGTTGGCGCGCCAGATTCCCTTGTATTATAATTAAAGAAACCATTAATTGTAGGATATAAAGACGTTTTACTCAACTCTAAGTCTTTTCTTGCAATCTCTAAATTTTGCTCTACAATTTTAAGGTCATAACGACTCTCTTTTGCCTTTTCGATTAATACCTCTGGCGTGGTGTTTAAGATTTCCTCCCCTAGGATATTGTACTCTGTATCATCTATATCAAACGTATCATAATCATCAAACGCTAATAGCTGTGCAAGATTAATAAGTGAAATCGTAACTGAATTTTCTGCAGCTACAATACGTTGATTCTCACTAGCATCTGTTGCTTTAATTTCTAGCAAATCTCCAGCAGGCAACACACCACCATCCACAAGTTCTTGTGTCTGTTCTACTTGCTCTTTAGTGACTTGATTTTGAGCTTTTACTGTTTTTAGATTCTCTTTATTAAGTAGGACTGATAAGTATGCTAATGCTACAGAAAGTGCGGTATCATCTTTGATTTTTGCAATGTTGTAATCGGCAGCAATTCTTGAAAGCTCTGCTCTATCTAATGTTTTTTTATTTCTAAATCCATTAAAAATTCGAACTCCAGCTGTAATACTATAAGAAGAGTTACGTAATGTTTGTGTCTCTAAAACCCCTGTAGTAATATTCTGTGTAAGACCACTATTCCAGTTATTAGATGCATTTGCATTTAAAGTTGGCAAATAATTTCCAATAGCGTCTTTCCTTTCTATAATAGCAGATTCTTCATCTAATTGAGTTTGCTTTATCGTAATATTATTATCTAAAGCGTATTGCACACACTCTTGTAGTGTCCATTTTTTATTTTGTGAAAATCCTGCTATAGTAAACAGAAGACTAAAACATATGATGATTAATTTTCTCATAATATCGGTTAATGTCCAATATGACTATTGAAACGTGTTTATGTTACAAAAAATGTTAATTATTTTTTATACGCTTTCGCGAAAGCGTACCATGGGTAGTTATTTTTACACCTAACCTCTTCCTCCAAAACCTACAGGAGCTTTAATTTGGTTCCAAACTTTGATCTTATCCTCTGCGGTAACACCGCTTTTGACCTCGACAAAAATACCATCACTTACCCCTACCTGAATATCTCTTCGCTCAAACTCTTGATCGCCAATGGCTACTTCAACAAAAGGTTTTTTGGTCTTTGGATCATATTGCACAAGCGCTTCTTTGATCGCAAGCACGTCTTCGGCTTTCTCTAGAATAATGCTCGCATTTGCACTAAGCCCTGCTCGTATAAAAATAGAATCACTTTTCTTAGCTAAAGTCCCTTTAATCTCAAACTGAATAGCGCCATTCTCTGCTACTCCTTTAGGAGCAATGTAGTCTAAAGTAGCGTCAAAAACTTTATTTTCAATAGCCCCCACAGTGATTTCTAAAGGTAAGTTCTCTTTTATCTTCCCTACTTCACTCTCGTCTACCTTTCCTTCAAAAATCATTTTTTCAACATCTGCCAACGTAGCCACAGTCGTCCCATCATTAAAGTTATTTGCTTCAATCACTTGATTTCCCGTTTTTACAGGAACATCTAGAATCATTCCTGTAATGGTAGATCGTATTTGCGTGGTTGCTGCATTCCCCAAACCACTGGTGGTTCCTGTCTTAATAATATCATAGTTTTGAGAGGCTGTTGTAAGGTTTACTTGCTCTTGCTTTACACGTTGCTCTGCTTGATCATATGCGTTTCTAATACCATCAAAATCATTGGCCGAAACAACTCCTTTTTCAAAAAGTGCCTTCTGACGATTGTAAATACTCTTTTGGTTTTCAAAAGCTAATTGTGCCGTCTGTACTGAGGTACGAGCACCAGCGATATTATTTTTGGCATTGGTCAAAGAAGACACATTAGGGACAACTTCAATTTGTGCGATAAGGTCACCTGCTTTGATATTATCTCCCGCCTCGACATAAATCTCCTTAATGATTCCAGAAATATTAGGCTTGATGAGTACCTCTTCTTTAGGAACAATACTTCCTGTCGCTACTGTTTTCTTCACAATAGTGCGGCTTGTTGCTTGTTCGGTTTGATAGACGATTGGGTCTTGTTTATCCTTTGTATAAATGTACCATATACCCACTATAAATGCGATGGTAATAATAAGAAGCGTGATAATAGTTCCTGTACGTTTCATTCTATTTTTAATTGATTGATTGATTTGTTTTTATGTTTAATCTATTCTAAGAGCATCCACAGGTTTCATTTGTGTAGCACGGCTTGCTGGTATAAGTCCGGCGAGTAATCCAGATACAATAAGAATGGCAAGTGCTATGAAAATAACATTAATATTCACCGATGGGTTTGCAAAATTATCTACTTTTCCTACTTGGTCTAAAACAGTATTCATCACCCAGATAAACCCAGCAGCGACTGCAATACCTGCCATTCCAGACACAATCGTTAGCACAAGAGATTCTTGTAAGATTTGTGATTTTATCTCCCAAGGTGTCGCTCCTAATGCACGGCGTACGCCTATTTCTTTAGTGCGTTCTTTGACCACAATAAGCATGATATTACTAATCCCAATGGCACCTGACATTAACACCAAGGCACCTACAAAATAGCCTACAAATGATAAAATTGAGAAAAGGCCCATAATCTTCCCAAACTCCTCAGCAAGATCAAAGTGACCTATAGCACGTTTATCATCTGGATGCACAGAACGCTGTTCTCGCATCGTAGCAAACACCTGTTGTTTGATATCGGTTATTTTAGTACCATCTTCAGCAGTAATCGCCATCCAACCCACATTATCTCCACGATTAAAGGCTTGAGAAAAGGTGGTGAATGGCACAAAAATAGTATTGGCACCTTCCTCGGCATCACCACTACTTTTCGGGTTTTTAAAAGTCCCTACCACTAAAAAATTAACTCCGTTTATTTTGATGTACGTATCAAGAGCCTCTTCACCTTTATCATATAAGCCCTTTACAACATCTTCTCCTATGACACATATCTTGCGTTTTTCTTCAATATCTGAATAAGAGATATAACGTCCAGAAGTAATATCTTGGGGTTTCTGCTTAATAAATTCTGGATAATCGCCATAGATACTAAAAGCGCCTGTCTTCTCATTACGAGTAACATTATTCGCACCATTATAACCTCCTAATTGATTTCTAGGAGAAATGTATTTAAGCTGTGGATACTTTTCTCTAAGCACGTCAACATCTTCTAACTTAAAATTAAAGTATCGTCCTTTTGGCAATCCTTTGTACGTCATAGAAGTCCCTTGAGACCACATAAACATAGAGTTTGTAGCAAAATCCCCAAAATCTGAGGCGACTCCATTTTTCAATCCATTGGTAAGCGCAAGGAGAAGCACTAAAATTAAGATTCCCCAAAATACACCAAAAGCCGTAAGAAACGTACGAAAGCGATTTGCATTAAGCGCCTCTAGTATTTCATTCCATCGTTCTTTGTTAAACATTTGACTTGATTATTAATTAATTCTTTTTTATTCTATCAGAAAGGTTTTCTAGGGTTAGTATCTATTTTATATGCTTTCGCGAAAGCATACTATTCACATAGATTCATGCATCCCCAACTCTCAATTCGTTATCTACTCATCCCTCAATGCCTCAATAGGCCTAATATTTGCAGCGCGTCTTGCAGGAATATACCCCGCTAATGCTCCGGCAACAATCAAAATGATGACTGTCGAAATAGCCGTGACAAAATCTACTTGTGGAAACTTTATAAAGTCACTATCTATTTCTGGGCCTACAACTTCTAATAAGCCTACCCCAAAAAACAAACCTAGAAATCCAGCGATGGCTGTAATAAAAATAGATTCTTGTAAAATCATCCCTATAATTGAGCCTGGTAATGCGCCAAGGGCTTTTCTAATTCCTATTTCCTTGGTACGCTCTTTTACAATAATGAGCATGATGTTACTTACACCTACCACGCCTGCGATTATTGTTCCTATCCCGATAAACCAAAATACCATTCTGATGGTATCAATAAGGCTATAAATTTTCTTTGCTTCTTCAAGATTGTATCGTACACGCACGGCGCTACGATCATCTGGTGCGATTTGATATCGAGATTTAATCTCATCTTCTATACCCTGACTTACTGCTGCAGATAATGCCACGGCCTCATCAAAATTATCAGACATTTTTATCGTAAATGCCATGGAGCGTATCTTATCTCCCGCGTTAAAAACACGTTGTGCCGTACTAAGTGGTATGAATATACGTGATTCTTCTCGCTCACCCCCAGGATCTGTAAAAACACCTGCTACTAGAAAATTGATTCCCATAATCTTTATGGTCTCTCCTACTGCTTTTGATTGCTTAAAAAGATCGTTTTTTACTTTCTGTCCTATAATTGCTATTTTGATTCCTTCATCTTCGTCCTTCTGTGTTAAAAACCTTCCAGCCGAAAGGTCTGCGTTTTCAATAAATTGCTGACCATAATTGGCACCTTCTATTCTGTAAGTTCCGGATTCATTGCCGTAATTAACTTGACCGCCCCAAATATTATAGAGCCCTGTTTGATCCTGTATGGCTTCGCCAAACTTTTGATTTACATTTTCAAGATCACTATTATGCATCTGGATGCGACGCCCAGGATTGAGACCTGCATATCCTTTAGTAGTGACTCCTGTCCAAACGTTCACTTTACTTTCGGCATCTTGAGAAAATTGGGTTTTAACTCCTTTTTGAATTCCAGTACTAAATCCTAATAGGATGACCAGTATAAAAATACCTGAAGCAACAGAGAGCCCCGTAAGAAAGGTACGGAGTTTATTTTTCCCGATGGTTTCAAAAATCTCTTGCCAGCGTTCTATATCAAACATAGGATTTGGCTAGTATTTGTTTAACAGGTCTATCATCTATAATTCTTCCATCCTTAAGATTTACGATACGCTTGGTCATCTCGGCGATGTCTGGCTCATGGGTCACCACAAGGATGGTTTTCCCCTCATCGTTAATTCCCTGTATCAGTTCCATTACTTCATAAGAAGTGGTGGTGTCTAAAGCTCCTGTAGGCTCATCTGCAAGTAGTACTTTTGGATCACTTGCTAGTGCACGCGCTATGGCTACACGTTGCTTTTGTCCCCCAGACATCTCACTAGGCAAATGGGTTGCCCATTGGGCTAATCCTACTTTTTCAAGATAATGCATCGCTTTGTCTGTGCGCTCTGCGCGCTTCATCCCTTGATAATATAAAGGCATTGCTACATTATCTAAAGCATTCTTATAATTGATAAGATTAAAGGATTGGAAAATAAAACCTAAAAATTTATTGCGATACTGTGCTGCAATTTTCTCATTAAGATTTTTTATAGGCACATTATCTAGGGTATACGATCCTTGATCTGCCTCATCTAACATCCCAAGGATATTAAGTAAGGTAGACTTTCCAGAACCTGACGACCCCATAATAGAGACCAGTTCGCCTTGTTTTACGTTGAAATCGATTCCTTTCAAAACGTGAAGCGAATTGCTTCCCATTTGATATGATTTATGTAAATCTTTAATTTGGATCATAGCCGCTATCATTGAATACACAATATTAGCAAGGAAAAGCTAAAATTGTGTGAAATTGGTGTTAATACAACGCATCAATGAGACTTCCTCTGCTAAAGAAGTTGAAAAGATCTATAAATAAGGTAAAATCACTGATAAGCCTTACACAAAAGACCACATACTTAAAAAGTTGTTACAGTATGTATTTTATTCCGCAAGAGAATCTTTAGATACTCCTTCTTTGTCCTTTTTTCTTGATTTATAGACAAAATAAAAGACGCCACCCACTAGAATATAAGGAATCACCATCAGGTATTTGATTCCGTTATTGATTCCTTTAGCCGTACTGTTGTCTTCTTCAGATTCCAATACTGCGCGGCACATAGCACATTGAGTCGTCGATAAAGAAGGGAGTGCTACGGTTTCTGCTTTCGCGAAAGCGGAAACAAGAATCATAAAAACAACGACTATGCTTTTTTTGATGCTCATTTTCTTTATTGAATATAATAAGGTGAAATCATAAGGTATACGATCACGCCCGTAACAGCTACGTAGAGCCATATTGGGAAGGTGATTTTTGCCAATTTCTTATGTTTATCAAAACGTTCTGCTAGCGCCCTTACATAGGTAATAAGAACCAGTGGAATAATAACGATAGAGAGAACAATATGTGTAATCAGGATAAATAAATACACATAACGAACGATACCTTCTCCCCCATAGGAGGTCGAATCTGAGGTCATATGATACGCCACATACATGACTAAAAACAACACAGAAAGGAGTATTGCAAACTTCATTAATCGCTCATGAGTTTTGCGATTTCCTTTTTTAATTTGAAGTACCGCTAGTACTAAGACAATAGCTGTTAATCCATTAATAGTAGCGTAAACAGGAGGTAAGAAAGTAAGAGGTTCTACATCAAAACCAAAGTCCTTAAGTTTAATACCAAATAAGACTGCTACTGCCAATGGGATCACAATAGATAATACAACGATCCATTTTTGGTATTTCTTTTCTGTTTCTGAAAGCTGTGTACTCATTATTTTTTCAGTAATTTTTTTATATCTTCTATCAATATGTCTATTTCTGGACTTTCCCCATCTTCTGCTACTGTAGCATCCATAGGCACAGAACCTCTATAATAGGGCTTCGGATTATTGCCCATATTATCGGGGCGGGAGCGTATAAAGCCATTCTGATCTATCAGCGCAAAAAGCCCTGAATGATATAGTCCGTTTTCGAGATCATCTTCCGTATTCGTAGCAAGATAAAACCCCTCGTTAGACAGCTTTAATATATCAGATCGCTCCCCTGTCATAAAATGCCAATTAGGATTGGTTACTCCGTAATCTGCAGCATATTTTTTCATAACATCAGGTGTGTCATGCTCTGGATCTATAGAAAACGAAGCAATCCCAAAATTGGGCTCGTCTTCAAACAGTTTTGCAATGGCTTGCAAGTTATGGTTCATAGGAATGCAGATGTCTGTACATCTTGTAAAGAAAAACTCCACAAGAAACACCTTACCTCTATAATTTTTATCAGAAATAGTGTCTTTATTTTGATCTACAAACTCAAAAGTAGGCACTCTTTTCGGTTCTTTATTGATAGTTATATATAGTAATTCATCTTTAGCAACTTCTTCTTTTTCTCCTACCGCATGCATACGACCGCCTCGTACCACATCATCATTAGAAAATCGTTGAAATATTTTAGGAATAAAAATAATCCCAAAAATGAGTACAACAAAAGCAATTCCTATATACGTGTTCTTTCGCATTATTTCTTATCTCTACGTTGTTCTATTTTATCACTCGCATTATTGTTTTTCTTCAATGCCAATCTGTATTCTGCTAGTAATATTTTTATATCATCTTTGATATACCCCATCTCAACAGCCTGGGTGATATCATAGCCAAATTTATTAGCTTTTTTATCATCATGACCCGATCGTAAGGCTAACGCTTTATCAATAACAAACACATTAGGGTGACTTGCATTTGGCCCTAAGCTTAATGTGGTACCTAAACTCTCAAAATGCTTTTCTGCTTGCTCCTTGGTCGCTTGAACAAAACGTATTTTAGAAACATCAAAGATTCTTCCAAGTTCTATTTTCAAATCGGCAATTGCTTGCTCACTTCCTGGCAGAACAAAAAGAATCATTTGAAAATCTTCGTATTTTACAAAATACTTATAGATCATCAAATTAAGGTTGGCTGTATACCCAATATTAGACGTAAGGTTATCGCCTAGATATCCTACAAGCGACACATGGCCTTCTAGTGTTAAAGGTGTATCTGAAGAATAGCCTTCAGATTTAATCTCTCTTGTAGAAACTGTGGTAACATCTGCTATTTTCTCTGTTACCGTAGGAAGCTTGGCAAAGTTATATATCCCTGAAGAGAAGAATAAATAGGCCACAATGGGCAAAACAAAAAGTGCAATAAGCACTAGTTTCTTTCTCATAGTACTTTCTTTTGTAACACCTACTATTTCTAAAATAATAGTAAAGAAATAAATACGGTGTAGTGCTAAAAAAAGCGGTTATAAAAACCGCTTTCAAATTATATTAAAAATCCCAACTTTGGAATCCTGTGTCATATACGTCAAAAATATAGTCTCCTTCTGTTAGTAAGATGAATACTAAATATAAAATTAAGAATACACCTGTCCACACAACCATACGTCGTAATGCTTTTACTTCATCACGCATGTGCATAAAGTCCCAAGTAATGTAATATGCCTTAAATATGGTAAGGATAATGAAAATCCAGTTAAGGAGTTTCATTCGTATAAATGTATTTTCTGTAAGTGATTCTGGCTTGATAATACCTAGTGCAACTTCTACTGCTGTCACAATAGAGAGTACAATAAGTACACCCCAGATTTTTGATACGTTAGACTTGAACTTTAAAAGTCCTCTAAATATTTCTAATTTATGTTCGTGTGCCATAACTTATATAAATAGTGCTTATGCTATTGAAATTATTTATTTTTATGGGATTCCAATATCATTGAAATCAATTTTATGAGATTCCTACCTTCGTGGGAATTATATTACACAAGGTAGAAGAAGGTAAATACAAATACCCAAACTAAATCTACAAAGTGCCAATACAGTCCTACTTTTTCTACCATTTCATAATGACCTCTACGCTCATACGTACCAATCACCACATTAAAGAAAATGATAATATTAATAAGAACTCCTGAAAATACGTGAAAACCGTGAAACCCTGTGATAAAGAAGAAGAAGTCTGCAAATAGTGGTGCTCCATATTCGTTATGTCTTAGGTTAGCGCCTTCTACAATTCCAATACCATCTCTATTTAAACGCAATAAAGACTCTTCTCTACTAAGGATTGTTTTTTCTCCTTTTTCATTGAGTAGTTGTGTACGGATCAAAAGATCTGGGTTTGCAGCAAAACCTGCTTTTACTTCTTCTATGGTGTAGGTAGGAAGTGTTCCTTCAGATTGATACCACACTCCATTCTTACGTTCATTTTGCACTCGCTCTGTAGGCAATGCAGTAGCAAAATCGGCTAATGCTACACGATTCCCTTCTGTATCTAAGAATTGTAATATTTTACCTCCTTTTGTCTCTACAGCCCCATAGTCTCCTTTTATAAAAGTAGCCCATTCCCAAGCTTGTGAACCCACAAATACCGCTCCTCCAATGATGGTAAGGAACATGTAAATAATTACTTTATTCTTTTTCATGTGATGTCCTGCATCTACAGCAAGTACCATCGTTACCGATGACATAATAAGAACGAAGGTCATAAATGCTACGTAATACATAGGTGCATTTACACCGTGCAAGAAAGGAAAGTGAGTAAACACTTCATCTGCAATAGGCCAAGAATCTATAAATTTAAATCTAGAAAAACCATAAGCAGCAAGAAATCCTGAAAAAGATAATCCATCGGATACGATGAAAAACCACATCATTAACTTCCCATAGCTTGCTTTTAGAGGTTTGTTTCCACCTCCCCAAGTTTTCCCTTCGCTTGTTGCATTTGTTACAGTAGCGTCCATAGTGACATTTTGGTTAATTTATCGTTTGCAAAAATAGGTATTTTATATCCGTATTTCAAAGATAAAATTAGGTTTTATCACAACTATCCAAAAAGTTTTTGACTTGAATTAATGATTAGCGATTAGACATTAAAAACTACTGATTTCTGAAACGAAATTTAATAATACAAGACACTACTCAACAGTATTGAATATCGAATAATTTACACTAATAGTTTGCACTAAAAATTTATTACTGAATAATAACCCTTTTAGTAATTGCCTGCCTAGAAGTACTTACTGTTATAAAATAAACTCCAGAAGCCAGACCACTCACATCTATTTGATAATTCTCTGCTTTAACAGGTTGTAGCACTGTTTTTCCTTGAATATTTCTAATGTTAATTTCAGAAATAGCTATACCTGCGGGGATTTGCACATACAATATATCTCTAGATGGATTGGGGTATACTTCAACCCCTTCTAGTATATTTTCCTCCAGCCCTAAGATGGTAAAGTTTTCATACCAAGCGATCTTATTATCATTACGAGAAGCAGACACCACATCATTATCCCCATCGTTATCAAGATCAGCCGCAATGACCCATCGGGTAGAGTCTGCATTATCATTTAAGATTTGTGGAGCTCCAAAAACACCTAATCCATCTGTGTTTTCATACCAAGCCACCGTATCATCTACAGAGAAGGAACATGCCACATCGGGATCTCCATCATTATCAAGATCTGCCACTTCTAGATTAAAAGCCCCTTCTATACCAGTACCAAAAACCTGTGGAGGCCCAAAAGTACCTGCCCCGTCTAGATTCTCATACCATGACAACTCACTATTTACAAAGGTACATCCTACAACATCCATATCTCCATCTCCATCTATATCGGCTGTAACAACAGATGCTACAGCACTTTGTTGTCCAAAAATCACTTGCAAAGGCGCAAAGTCACCTTGTCCATTGAGGTTCTCATACCAAACCACAGTCTCACCTCCACTAGAGGCTGCGACAATATCTAGATCCTCATCACCATCTACATCGGCGACGGCCACACTACGAGAGTTCTTATTGTCTACTAACTGAGTACCCCAAGAAGTCCCTTGGCCATCTAGATTGGTATGCCATTGTATACCTGACCCATCAGAGCCACTTACCATATCTAAATCCCCATCCCCGTCGATATCGATAGGGAAAATAAAGGTCACAAAATCACTTGTATTGGAAATAAGCTGTTCTGCACCAAAAGTAGCTTGTCCGTCTAGATTTTCATACCAGACAATTTTGTCTAATGGCGTAGAAACAGCAATCACATCGATATCCCCATCACCATCTACATCGCCTACATGAGCATTTATAGACTCTTGAAGAGAAGCAATCACAATACGTTCACTGAAGGCACCATTGCCCAAGTTGCGATTCCAAACAATCTCACTCACAAATTGATTTGAAGATATTACATCTTGATACCCATCTCCATCTAGGTCTGCTGCAACAACACTACGAGCCCCTTGAGCCTCTTGAGTGATAATTTGCTCTGCGGAAAATTGCCCAATTCCAACAAAACAATACCCCAGAAAAAGTAGCGTAACAATTGTTTTTTTATCAATCATTGTTGTTTTTTAAAATAACTTCTTCTTCGATATACCCTCCTTCTAAGGTTTTTTCAATCTTGTACAAACCAGATTGCAGGTTTTGAATAAGATGAGGATCGTTTATGCCTAAGGAATCTTTGGGTATTTCTGTAATATTCGTCGTAAAAGCACCGTCATTAAAACGAATTACTTTCCCTCCTTTAGGAGTCCGATTGTAATTATTATAACATTTACGGGGCTGACTATCATCTATCTGATCTATGATGATCGCACTATGATTCAAATGTAGAGGCACACTAAAACTATACTTTGAATGATTTGTTACATTGGTATTTGAGTAATCAAAACTTGTATCGCTATACTCAGAAGGCGCTTGATAATCTCCTTCACAAGGCACAAAATGATAATCAAAGCCTGGTTGAAAGTGAGGAAAGTATATAGGATCAGTCTGAGCAGGACCCGCAAAATAATATTCTCCTTTCCACGGCTCATATAAAGAAGAAACTATCCCAACGATATCTTTTAGCTCTAGTTCTGTAGCTAGGTTATACCGCATAAGCACCCCCTGCTCTGGAGAAAAAAAATCAATACAACTAGGCAACGTACGTGCCATAATATTACGCACATCTGGCTCAAATATTTCAAAAGGAGTATTTTGACAATCTGCATTTTCTCCTATATAGGTACACGTATTGGCGTCTATATTATAGAAGGGGTTAGGACCATTTGCACTACAATCCTGTGGATTGAAATGACAATATTCACTTCTGAAATTTGGCACTGCTGCCGTATCTATCACTAAATCTCCATGTGTGTCTGCATTATATACACCTACATCAGCAGGATCTCTAGTTACGCGTTCACAGTTTACTGTAGAGGTGTACCCATTGTCCGTATGTCTTAGTCCTAAAGCGTGTCCTACCTCATGAGCCATGATGTTATTATCCACATTTGATCTATGTACGGCTACTTGTGTTGCTATAATTCCTTCAGCAACTCCTGCATACCCAACTGTCGTATATGGCACATAAATATTAAGAGCATCTTCCTTCCAATATCCATTTTGTCTTGCCCAAGGAAACATAGCACCTTGATTAGAAAGCGATAAATTATAATACCCATCAGGATCATTAGTAACCACAGGACTATTAAAAGAATCCATCCCTCTATATTTAAAAAAAATATTTGATGCTTCAAATTCAAGGTTTAATTTCCGAATAGACCTCATGACCGTATCTGGACCAGCCTCTCCCCCTCTATATCCGCCTTCAAACAGATGATCTGCATTACTACCATCGGGTAAGTTGATCTGCCAATAAAACACATCTACGACTATAGGGTTTTGTGTATCTGCTGCTCTAAAATCATCTAATAAAGGAATGGTTGTTATAGGCTCATCTGCTGTACCACACAAATCCAAATCTGTTTGAGCCGTTGCTTCAGAAGCAAAGAAGGATGCTAATATAACATAACATAATAAAATTATCTTTTTCATAAAACTCAGGTTTTAAATTTTGCAATTACCTAAAGTACAATATATAAAAAAAAATACCCCCATTTAGATTTTCATCATACGATTTCGCAAAAGCGTATGTGTACTAAAAAAAAATTAGATAAAAAAGATAGATACAATGCATGATTTTTAATTTCAAAAACCAACGCACCACATAAATTCAACTAAATTTATAAGTAATAATTAAGAAAAGAAAAGTCTATCTAATAAAAGGACATGACCAAAAATTATAGAAAATTACTTCGTAAAATATAAAAGCAAAAACAAGAATAGCCACAACACATCTAAAAAATGCCAGAAAGTAACACCTAAAGTTAATCCCAAATGATCGTCTTTAGAATACTTTCCGCGTAGGTGATTTATAACAACGATGCTAAGTGATATAATTCCAGCGATTACGTGCGCAATATGCACCGCAATAATCAAAAACAAGAATGTCGTTGTAATGCTACTAGACGCTCCAGTCATAAAATAGCCCTGACCCGTCAACTCCGTAAATATCCCTTGCCACTGGAATCCTATAAAGGCAAATCCAAGTATGAGGGTCGTTACCAACATGATGGTTCCTAGTTGTCTTTTATCCTGTACAATTGCATTTTTTGCTAATTGTATGGTAAGACTACTTATAAGGATAATTACGGTAGATATGATAAGCGACTGCGGGAACTCATAATCATCCAGCCAGTCTTTACGCTCCATACTTACAATGTATGCACTTGTAAGTCCTGCAAATGTCATACATAAACTAATGATCCCAAACCAAAGCATTTGCTTTTTGGCACGATCTTGTTTTAATTTTTCTGTTCCTGCTGTGTAATCCATCATCTTAAAAATTTATCTACTACAAATACAATCTGAAGAAGCGTTATGTATGTCACACTAGACAACATGAGTTTTTTGGCAGTAGCCGCATCTCTTTTTTGATACAACTTAATCGCCCAATACAACATAAACACACCCAATCCTCCTACAATAATCGCTGCGATAGGCGATAAAAATAATCCCCCTGTCACTCCAAATGCAGGCACTAACGAGATTAGAATAGTCCATATAGTATACAAAATCACCTGTACAGCGGTGCCTTTATCTCTTTTACCCGTAGGAAGCATAAAAAAACCTCCTTTTTTGTAATCATCAAATAAAAACCAACCGATGGCCCAAAAATGAGGGAATTGCCAGAAAAACTGAATCATAAACAACGTTCCTGGCTCTATGCCAAAATCATTGGTTGCTGCCACCCATCCTAGCATAAAAGGAATTGCACCAGGAAAAGCGCCCACAAAGACCGAAAGTGGTGTTTTTGTTTTAAGAGGCGTATATAACAAGACATACATAAATATAGAAATCCCACCAAACATAGCGGTCTGAGGATTAATATAAAATAAAGTAGCAAGCCCTAGTATGGTAAATAAAACAGCAATTCCTAAAGCTGTTTTTACAGACATACGCCCTGAAGCTACCGGCCTGTTTTTGGTGCGATCCATCAAAGCGTCTAGATCACGCTCCAATACTTGGTTGTAGGCATTGGAAGCCCCTACCATAAAATAACCACCAACAGATAGCATCGCTACAATCGCCCAATCTATTTCTGAAGTTCCGAGAAAATATCCTGCAACACTTGAAAACACAACGCTAATTGACAATCGCATTTTTGTGATTTCTTTAAAATCTTGCCAAGGGGATACAGCAATACTATGTGATACAACGTCGCTCAAATCAATAGAAGATTAGCTATTTTAAAAGTTGTGCAAAGATACTCCCTGATTGTCGTTTACACAACAAAATCCCTATCATAAATGCTTGTTAAAATTACACTTTCGCGAAAGCTTTCTCAGTAATTTACGACTCCAAGCACTTAATTCAAACCATCAGCATGAAAAAAATAACACTTATAGCCTTGCTAGCAATATCTTACACAAGCTGTGCTCAAGGACGCTTTGACACTGTAGAAATCAAAATAGAACCTGTCTCTGACAATGTTTATATGCTTCAAGGAGCAGGTGGAAACATCGGGATCTCTGTAGGGGACGAGGGTGTTTTTATGATCGATGACCAGTTTGCGCCCCTAAGTGAAAAAATCGCAAACGCTATTAAAACCATTTCAGACAAACCCGTAACCTTTTTGGTCAACACCCATTTTCACGGAGATCACTCAGGTGGAAACACAAACTTTGAAGCTGCTGGAGCAATGATTGTCGCGCATGATAATGTTCGAAAACGCCTTGCTGCCAATCAAAAAACAGCCAATTCGGGACTGCCCGTGATTACGTTTAGTGATGATGCTACTTTTTACATGAACGGGAATGATATTTTTATCACACATGTACACCATGCGCATACAGACGGTGACGCCTTAGTGTATTTTATTCAAAGTAATGTATTGCATACAGGAGACACGTTTTTTCACGGAAGCCACAAATTCCCTTACATAGATATCAAAAGTGGAGGGAGCCTAAAAGGAGACATAGAAGCTGCAAAGAAAGGATTATTACTTATTAATGAGAGTACCAAAATTATCCCTGGACACGGTCCCGTAGCCACAAAAGCGGAGTATCAAAAATACCACGACATGCTCGTGGGGATTCATAAAAATGTAAGCCAAGCCATTAAAGAAGGCAAAACAGAAGAAGAGATTGTCGCTATGGAATCGCTCACTGCAACCTATTATGCTGACAAGGATGCTGAAAATAGCTTTATTACTGGAGAAAAAATACGCCGCGCTGCTTATAAAAGTATTCTTACCGAAAAAGAAGCTACACATTAAAAAAACTTCTTACCTTGACTTCTCTATATGTAATGTGCCATGAAAAGTAATCATATATTTCTACTCTTCTTTTTAGCCTGTACTCTATCTAGTTATAGTGATGCCCCTTTGAAGAAAAAAGGAATTGCTTTTTTTAAAGGAAGCTGGGAAGAGGCACTCATCAAAGCCAAAGAAGAAAATAAATATGTTTTTATTGATTTTTACACCACTTGGTGCGGGCCTTGTAAAAAATTAAAACGCACCAGTTTTAAAGATCCCGAAGTAGGCACATACTTTAATAAAAACTTCATCAACCTATCTATTGATGCCGAATCAAGAGAAGGTATTGAAATAGCCCGAAGATATGGTATTTCCTCCTACCCAACGCTCGTGATTACAGATCATACTGGAAAGCAAAAAACAAGGACCACAGGCTTTAAAAAACCCTATATTCTCATCAACTTCGGAAGGAGAATTGTTCCCTGATGCACGTATACCGTTATTAATCTACAATATACTCCACAGAATCATAAACGAGCGCAGACCCATAATCGGTTTTATGACGATTGTAACGCAACCCTATCAACTGCGCTCCCTGAAACTCTGCCGAGTCTTTTAAAGCAATATCAGTCCCGTTTTCCTCAGGAATCATGAGGCATAATTTACCACAGAAAGCATCTCCAAAAGCATTAATAACTAAATAACGCTGACCGAAAATTTCTTCTCGCATTTCAAAGTAATAATCAACATCTGAGCTTTCTTTGATAAGCCGATACAGCTCCTCCTGATACGCCTTACTATTGTATTCGTTTTTTCCTAAGATTTGATTCCGCTGGGACTTGTAGCACCCCGACTCTTGGCATGATGAAGACAGCAACAACAGAACAACCATCCCCACAAAGGTGATTCTTGATGACATTTTTCGATAATTTAGTTGAAGTAGTTGTATGCTCTTACTAGTATAACGTTTTGCCTCTTAGAAATAGTACGTTTACAGCCATTAATTTTACAAAGTCTGCTGTATGTATAAAAGTAGTGTCCGCTTTCGCGAAAGCGTACCCTCAAAGAATCACACGTAAAACGGGGATCTAGTTATCAAAATACCAATTAAACAGATCGGTACGGAATCCTACATTGAACCAAAGTGTGCTGGTATCAAAAACCGTATCGGTTTGCATCTCTGCACTAAAATTCCTGTAAATAGGATTGACAAACGCTTTGAGATTGGTCACAGGATTGATCAAATACCCCACTTCCAAATCGGCATAAAAAGAGTTGACACGATTCCCTTGCAATAGCTCAATACCATTATCACTTGGCCTGTTGTCTTCACTTCCAAAAAGATTATTTCCGCCAAAATACACATCATTAATATCACCTTCAAAACCACGTTGTCCATAGATAATACGTGCATTTCCATACCACCTATCTGTCCGATAGCGGGCAATGGCTATAAATTCTCTGAAGTTGGCACCATACGGATGCGCCAGTGGCTGATTGGTATTGGTATAGCTAAGCAATGGATCATTATTTGCAAAGGTATAAGGGCGCACTTGGTTGTACTCTGCCTGTAGTGTAAGATTAGGCACTTTAAAGGCGTCGTAATACTTAACACCTACCTGTAATCCGTGCTTATTCCTGAAATTCTGATTACCACTTGTGATCTCTGAAAGACGCAACTCATCCAGAATAAATTGCCCGTATACATTGATTTGATTATTGAACTTATACTTCCCAGTCACTCCTATAAGGGCATTCCCCCCACGAGAGCCTCTTTGAAACTCTACATTTCTCAGAAAGATAATCGGGTTTAACAAACTCGCATCAAAACCTCCATTATCCTCGCTTGCAGAGATAACAGATTCAAACAAGCCTATATTTAATTTGTTATTTACATTATAGCTTAAGTAATGATTCACCATAAATTTAGAGGTAAAAGCACCGTCTGCAGTTACTTCGGGTCTTACATCTCGTAAGGATGACCACGTATTAGTATACTTCAATTTCCAAAGGGTTGTATTTATTTTAAAGAAAGGAAAATTGGAGGACACATCACTTAGTAATAAAGAACGGTATCCGTCTCCTATAAACTGCTGCCCTGTACCCGCTTGAAAATTAAAATATTTATTCGGCGTGTAGGATATATATCCTTCAGCTACAGGATAATCAAAGTCACCTCCGCTACCCTCAGATGCAATCCCTCTCCCTGGAATCACTGCTGGATTTCCACCATCTGGACGAATGGATCTGGCATAGTCATTAAAATATTGAGCAAAACGACCTTGACTTTCATATACTGCTGTAAAAAAACTAAACTTCTTTCCGATCCCACCCTGAATAAACACAGAGCGTGTATTATTGTAGGTGACATTTTCTACTTTACGATCGTCTGTTTCGGTACCTAATGCGAGATCTGCACCCGGATTTATAGTAAACCAATAACCGTCTCCCTGAAAACGAACCATATGCTCGTTGAAAAACTTTCGGCCAAACCAGCTTTTCTTATCTAGCTGTAACGTACTCACGATAGAATCAAAATTGTGATATCCATTTACGACATCATACAAAAAAGGACGACTTGCGGTGTGCGTGTTTACACCCACTTGGTTTAATGCTTTATCAAAACGCGAATAGACCTCATGAGAGAGTGGAATATTGAGCTGACTCTCATACTGTACTTTTCTATCAAAATCTTTGCTTTTTATTTCTTCCAACTCTTTGGAAGCTGCTTGGGCTTCAAGTGCGTTCTCTTTTTTGGTATTTGTGATCGTATTTTCTTCAGGAGATGTGAAGCTGTCTATTTTATTTCGCGAAAGCGGAATTTTCACAGGCATAGAAAACTGAATATAGACAGGCTCTCCATCATACGTTGCTGGTTGTATTTTGGGTAATTGATCAAACAATTTTTTCACTTCATCTTTAAGCTCTGTATACACAGCTTCTGTATTTAGAAGTTTAAATTCTCCTTTTGAAGTAACCTCAAAAAGGATCACCATTTGTCCTTTGTATTCCTCCTCATTGACTCTAGAGGGCATTTCAAACTTTTCAATAAAAAACTGAATGAATTTTGTATTGAAACAATTAGGAATTTCTGCAATGGAGGTGGTTTCACATCCTGGAAATATGGGATATTTTTCAAAATCACTAGGTGTAGGATTGATTTGCGCTTGCAAAGATGCCATCACTAGTATACTGACAAGAAGGGTAACGTATTTGTGCATGTGGTAGGTATGATGCATTAATAGGCGAAAGATAGGAATTTTAAATACAAAAACCCGTTACGATATCGCAACGGGTTTTATTTTATCCTATAGTACCTTCTTAATCCTGTACCATAAAAGAAATAGGTAAATTATAAATTACGCCTACCGGAACGCCTCTTTGCTTTCCTGGAGTCATTTTAGGAAGTAAATTAACCACCCGACTCGCTTCTAGCTCTAATTCTTTTCTAGGACCCCTTGCTTTAATATCAGTCACATCACCATTTCTATCAATTTTAAATTGTACAAAAATTCGATTGAGTCCTTCTAAACCAAGGTTTTCACTTAATTCTGTTCTAAACTTACGACTTACAAGTTTTGAGATTTTACTATTCATGCAGTCTTTACGCTCTTGATTGGTATTTAATCCTTCACATCCAGGAAACAGAGGAACTTGCTCTACCAAAACAAAATCAACAACCTCTATAGGTTCTTCAGGCTTTACATACTCAGTAGTCTCAATAACATTATTATCTATAATAGCATTTTGATCTGGCTCATTTGAATCTACTAAATCTTCAATCAAGTCTTTTTCATCATCATCAACTACAGTAAACTCCTCTGGCTGCTGCACCTGAGGTTTTGGGGGTTGTGTTTGTGTAATCTTTTTTACTTGCACCTGCTCGACGTCAAATATTTGATCCCAAACCACATCTTCTAACGGCTCCCCTTCAGAAGGGCCATGTAATGCTTTGGTGGGCATTCGCATTTCGATAAAGAGAATAGCGACAAATAATGATAGGATGAGTCCTATCTGAAAGTGTAGTGTGGGATTTCTTCGTAAATTTGCTTCATGCTTGCGTGATTTTGTGTAAGTGTCGTTTTGGCGAACGTCCTTACTTTCTTGTGAATTTTTCATAAGATTTGATTTTAAAATGTTAAACAATTTTTAAAGCAAATCAACAAGCATACCAAAAAGAAATCCCGAGAGCTTACGCCATCGGGATTTCTGATTTTATATCGAAAAAGAAATTAATCTTCTACTTTAAATGTAATTGGAAGTGAATATAATACTCCTACTGGTTTCCCTCTTTGTTTACCTGGTGTCATTTTAGGAAGCAATTTAATAACTCGTTTTGCTTCTTCTTCTAACTTTGGGTGTGGTGCTCTTGAACGAATATTTACAATATTTCCGTTTCTATCGATCTTGAAACTTACGAAAATCTTATTAACACCGCTTAGTCCTAAATCAGCCCCTAACTCTGTGTTAAACTTTCTATTTACAAGCTTACTTACTTTTTCACTCATACAGGCTTTACGCTCTGCATTGTTTTTCTTACTCTCACAACCAGGAAAAATTGGAACATTTTCAATTACTGAAAATGGTACATCTGCAATTTCTTCTTCTTCTTCCACTACTTCTACTTCTTCTACCTCAACGATTTCTTCGTCTTGTGAAGTTTCAGTAGACTCTATGATTGTTTCTTCTATTTCCTCCTCATCTTCTACCACTTCAATAATTTCTGGTGCTGGTGGCGGTGGCGGTGGCGGTGGTGGTGGCGGTGTAGAGAGATCTACGATTGGAATTTCTTCTTCATCATCATTTGCACTCAATAGTGCTAGATTAATATCGCTTTTGTCGTAGGTCTTCCATTCTATCATAATATAGCTAGTTAGAAGGACAGCGACAAGGCCTAATTGCAAAAACAGTAAACTGCGTTTGCTAAGGTCGGCTTTTGGATTTTTCTTGTTTTCCATAAATTGTGAGTATTAAAGAAGCTAAAATAACGAAATAAAATCCTAAAATAAAACTAAAACTTTGATTTTAGCATCTTCGATTTGTTAATATACACGAGACAAGCTACTAATGCGAGCACACTACCTGTTGTATTTGCTAAAATATCCCATGCATCAGGGGTTCTATATGTTGTAAGTGTTCCTTGCAAAACTTCCATTAAAACACCGTACAGGACAGCTATCAAACCAATTATTCCAACAATCTGCCAAAGCTTTTTTGACGAGGTAGTTTTTGTTTTGCTTGACCGCTTAAAAAGCATCCAAAAAATCCATAAGGCTGTTAAACCAAAATAAGCTCCTGCATGCAAGAGCTTATCTAAATTTGTCATAGGATCATCTATGATATGGACTGGACGCATTAACGACCCCGCTGTAAGTGCTATTGTATAAAAAACAGCGATTATATATATAATTTTATGCTCCGATTTCAGATGCATATTGTTCTGAGTCTAATAAATCTGATATTTCAGAGGCGTCTGCTATCTTTAATTTGATCATCCAGCCTTCGCCATAAGGATCGTTATTTACTAGCTCTGGATCATCCTCTAGTGCTTCATTAAAGGCTACGATCTCTCCCGTTAATGGAAGAAAAAGATCAGAGACCGTTTTTACGGCTTCTACAGTTCCAAAGACCTCATCTTTATCAAGAGATTCATCGACTGTCTCTACTTCAACATATACAATATCTCCCAATTCTCCTTGGGCAAAATGCGTGATCCCTACAGTAGCGATATCTCCTTCGATTCTTATCCACTCGTGATCTTTTGTGTACTTTAATTCTGCTGGTATGCTCATTAGTTTGTTATTAGGTTTATGTAATTTATGCTTTCGCGAAAGCGAACCAAAAACGCTTTCTACTCTCTTCTAGTTTCCAAAATTATATCGCAATGTAAATCCTGATCTAATCGTTGTCTGAGGAAATGCGGTCGATATTGCAAATGTAGAGAATGTATGATCATAAAAGAATAGTGCTGTTAAATTTTTACTCAACGCATAATCTACGGTAAACTGCAGTCCATAAATATCTTGCCCTGCTGTTGTCTGGCTATTATCTATATCAAGATACCTGATAATGGTTTCATTACGACGTAATGAAAGATCTGCTTTAAAATTCAGATCACTTTTTAACACTTTTCTTCTGCCTCCAAAATTGGTAACAAAAGTTAAGTCTTTAATACGATACCCTAATCCTAATACGTATTCGTCTCCTTTTATTTCGGTAAGAATATTATTATCAAAACTCAACCCTAAAGCTCTATCTCGTTTTACTTCTGCTAAGATTTTAATAGAGTTTTTCATTTCAAAATCCAAACGAAGTAAGGGTGTAAATTGCTCTGTAAGCGTTACGCTTCCGTATAAGGTCGGATTCAAAAAGTTTCCAGCCTGATCTATTTGTGCTGTTTCTGGGTTTGAATCTGTATCTCTATTAAATGCAAGGTTGGTATTAAACTGATTAATAGTATACCCAGAAGTATATCCATGCTGCATAGAGAATCTCTTAAATCGGTCTTTAAACCATTTAAGACGCATTAACCCTGTATATTTAAGATTCCAATTAGGTAGCGGAATATCTCTGAAAGGACCTGTTTTTGTTTTTGAAACATCCCGACCCGTATATGCTGCTAAAAAGGCAGGCAATAATACCGATTGGTTGGTACGTCCAAATCCTTCAGGAAATCCATTTTCATCTCTTTCAAATTCTGTTGTTCCATAAAACTTAGTCGCTAGGCGATCTGCCACCTCAATACGATTAGCTCTAAATGTGTCAAACGTTTCAGAGAAATCAGATGTGCTCTTATTAAAAGCTGTTCCAATGAGGATTGTTGAAATATTAAAGTTTCCAAAATTGTTTCCTGTCAAGGATTCGTATTGTAATGTTTGTGGGTCTACGCGGTAATTTTCAGCATAATTTTCTTGAAAAATACGATTAAAGTTAAGGTCAATATCTAAGTCCTTTAATAATCCTATACGCGCCTGAATCCCTAAGTTTCTACTTTCAATCTCTCTATATTGTTGATTAAATTGATCATACAGAGTTAACCATCCATTACGCGCCGCTAATTCTCTTACTTCTGCCTGACTTCCAAAAATAAAACCTGGAGTAGGTCGTAAACTCCCTGAAAAACCTATAGAAGGCAAATACCCTGGCAAGAAGAGACCGTTATCTTCTTGATAGTTAATCTGCACCCTCTTTAAGGCTGTCAAGAGACCAATACCTGTATTAAGTGCTTTATCACCACCACTCAATGAACTTGAGTTTGGTTTTCTACTTGTAAGAGAGCCTCCATCTTTTGATTTTTCTTCATCTTCTGGAGAAGGTAAATTCCCTAATCTATCTTTTGCACTATTTCTGCCTTTTGTCTTCTTGGTAAGCCCTATATATTTATATAGCTTATCCATTTCTAGCGTACTATTGATCGCATGTGTATTTCTGTTTTCAACAGAATTTCCTAAATCCGGAATACCATCTAAGGTTTGAAATTGCTGCGATCCTCTTTGCCAAGTATAACTAGCCGTGTAGGAGTAGGTGGTATTCGAAATCCATTCTAGGAATGGGAACTTATCAAAAGGCAGATCATAATTTAATTGTAATGTTCCAAAATGCGTATTAGGCTGACCTATATCAAAGAATCCATTATACACGCCAAACCCTTCTATTTCGTCTCCATTTTCATCCAAAAAGTCAGGATTACCATCATTGTCCAAATAATTACGGACAATACGATTATGACTCGCGTCATAATTCACTCTAAGGCTATTCGTGATTGGAAAATTGACACTGTATTGCCAATCAAAGAGGTAATTTCGCTGAAAAAGCCTAGGAATACTGATATCGCTTTCATTACCAACAAGATCTCTAAATTTTTGCTCATTGTATTGTCTCACAATATTAGAGCTTACAGACACATTAGATGGCAAGTAATTAAAGTTAAAATCCTTGAGGAACTTCCAATACTTTCCTGTAAAGAGCGAATCATTTTTCTTGAATGGCTCTACTGGTTTATTTTCAAAGTCAAAATTATACGTACCACCTAACCGTACATTTTGATCTCTAGATTGCTCAATCTCAAAATCTTTGTGGTCTATTTGGCTATACGAGTATGAAAATGTTAAGTTCTCTACATCATAAGGCATTGGCTTTTTCTCACCTGTTCGTTCTTTACGAACCCCTATAAAGTTAATACTTTTACGTCTTGTGTAATCTATAGCAGCCCCTTCTATATCATTTCGTTCTTCTTGAGTTGCGGCATTATCTAATCGATCTTCTAACTCTAGATCTAAAAATTGAGGGTCAAATTTTGGTGTGATAATTTCTTCTCCTATGGCATAGTTAAATGGCAATTGAATTCCCCATTTTTTAGGTAATAACTGCCCAACATTCACATTCGTTACCACGTCGTATTGAAAAACATCTTCTAGACTTCGTTCGGCAGGCCCTTGTTCTATGCTTCCAAATCCTACTGTACTTTGTCTACCTGTAGCTGAAACTGTAGCAAAATCGGCAATGTTACCATCTGCATTTACCACAGCAGCCCATCCTCCTTCATTACTTAAATCTGAGAGACGAAGTTCATTAAACCATACTTCACCGCCTATCTCTCCGGGAGAACATCCTACATCAATACTTGTTCTTGGATTTCCATTTTTCACTCCTAGTAACATCGTTCTAATATCTCCAAAACTAGGAAGCCCTTTAACACCTATACGCAATTCACCAGGTACATAACAGGTTTCCTCTGGATTTGATATACGATCTCCATTTTGGTCAAAATAGGTAATCGCATCTGGATCACCTTCCACGTCACCAGCAATCACCTTTGCTTTAATCGTTTGCAGTAACTGCAAATCTAAATCAATTTCATTAACAGCGGGCCATATTGCTTCTCTATCTACTTGCGATACGCCAAAAGGAGTAGGCTCTAATCCTAATTCTATTTGATAGAAGTTACTGTTAAGGTCTGTACCCATACGCACAAAACCAACAATATTATCATTATTTAGACCATCACTACCATCTTCGACCAAGGCTTCTGCGTGCATAAACATACGCAGGTTTTTATATTGTCTCATATCTAGATTATAGAACTTATAGACACCTCTTGCGTCTTGTTCTTCTAGATTATTTACACGAATGGAAAGCGATTGCTCGTTTTGACGAATATTATTGTTGTTATTATTTAATCGTTCTCTTTGTACTCCTGGAGGTAAGTTATAAGGCACTGGAGAGCGTGTCTCATTTGCTTCTATATTAACAGCCGCGACCTCAAATAAGGTATTATCATTATCGTTGGTTGGCTCTGTAGGATCTAGCGTCAATAAATATCTTCTAAAATCTCCTCGCACTAGATCTAACGTTCCAAATCTAAGTACTACATCATTTTGCCAATCACTCATGAACATACGCATGAAACGTATCGCTCTAAAATCAGAAATTCCTCCAACCACATTTGTCGCCTGATTAATAGGAACTCTAAATTGTATCCAACGCGTAGGCAATGAAGACCCATCTTGTGTGGTTACCGTAAGTTCACGAACATCTGTAACAAATTCATTGGTTTCTATATTAAGCGATCCAGGATTGATATCTAATTCATACTCATAATACGCATCTATCGTGTTCATCGTATTATCGCGATTCACATCTTCTATATCTGGAAACGTAGTAGACCCTCTATTGGTTTGGGTTACCTCAACGGGAGAGTTTCCTTGCAGGTTATTAAAGCTTTTGTATCGTTCAATAACATTTCCTTGTGCATTCAAGAAATAATCATAATTATCTCCTGCAGGATCTGGAAGTCCTGCAAAGCCTGGGTATGTATTTCCTTCTTCTGCATCATTTAAACCGTCATACCCAACATCTTGGTTATTACGCGCAGCTCCATCTGTATCAAAGGCATATACCAATGATTGATTGGTAGGCACCTTACCCCAGTTGGTTGAAGTAGTTGCCTCATCAAATCCTATTTCTGGAAAAGCAACTTCAGGAAGTCCGTTTTCATATTGTTTACGACCATCTTTAAGAACATCTTCTGAAATACTTCCTAAGTTAATAGTCAATTTACCGCCTGGATTGGTCGTGTCATTGTTGGCGAAAAATGGATCTAATAGCCAGAATTCAACAAACTCAACATTGGCTTGTTCAAAGTCAGTAGAGGTGAGTTGTCTCATAATCCCTCCAAAATTTTGCTCAGGACTCGTTAACACTTCATCTTGTGCATCTACACTAAAATTATAAGGCCCTCTTTCGTCTGGAAAGTAGGCTAAATCGAGTGTAAACAACGCTTGAGGCTGCCCAGCAACAATATCTTGTTGCGGGAAAATTTCATCTCTAAAAACACGTCGTGTTTCTGGCAATGATAAGTCTGTTTCAGAAACCCCATCAGGTCGTTGTGAGTTGTAAAATACAGGGTCAATCGTGTACCATGCTAATTTTGCTCTTCTAAAACCTACAGAGAGATCGTTATTTGGAAGTTCTCCTCCAAAACCAACAGGCGCAGAAGATAAAAACCACTGCAATGGACTACTCACATCAATAGATGTTTGGGAAGCTTCAAAATCCTCTATATACGAAGTAGCTTCGCCATTAAAATCAGTTCCTTTAGGTTGTCCTGGTGATAAAAAGGCTGCTTCTCCTCGTATAGAGAAATTAGAAGGCGCATCCGTATCAATATTTGGAAGTTTATTTACCAATCTTGTTAAGAAAGGAACTTCTGTAGAATAGCTTGCATTGATCCCAAATATGGTATTATTTATCGGCTCAAAACTATAGGTTGCCTTCTGTGTTAATGGTCGTTCATTCAGGTTTAAGAACGTACCTCCTATCATAAAATCATCGCTAAAACGATGCTCTATATTAAGCCCTGTAAAACGTTTATTTTGCTGTCCAAAAACAGCATTATTTTCAACAGAAGCAGAGATTGGAATTCCCGAAGCTTCTAAAGATTTATCTAAGATAATAACACGTCCTAATTGATAATTTACCGTATAATCCAATCCTTCTACTAGCACTCTCCCCCCTGCAGTTACGGTGACAGATCCTTGAGGGACATTAAAGGCTCCTAGTGGAATTCCTTGCTCTTGCGCAGATTTATAACGCCCTTTTAAAAGGAATTTATTCTTCTCTGCATTATCACGAGCGATGGTTTTTGTAGACTTATAAAGTGTTCTATACACATACTCCTCCTGATGCGGGTTAAATGTATTTAATTCGTTATCTGAGTTTCCAATTCCGTCATCATATATCTCAGAATCATCTATTCGGAGCAAATTAAATAAGTGTTCTCCAAAAGGTTCTACTGTGGTAAAAACAATACTTCCATTTTGAACATGTACCGTTGTTCCTGGCACAAAATCAAAGAAACCGTCTCCTCCGACTTGCGGGTCGCCAAAAGAAGTTAATCGGTCTAAATTAAATATTTGCAATAAGGTATTAGAGTCTAAGGGCCCTCGATCTGCATTACTTCCTGTTTCCCCCGGATCGGTTACGCCATTAAACAATCTAGGAGCTGCGGCACCTGGTTCTGGTGTAATAAAATTTAAAGGAGAAGGATCTGCATATACAATATTCATACGGAACCCTTCTTGTTCTAATTGGAAAGCACCTAAAGGATAAATATTCTTCATCATAAGGTCCCAAACAGGCTCTTGCACATTGGTTAAATTACTCTTTAGCATTTTAACCACTAAGTTTTGTGGGCTTCCTACTTGACCTGCTGGAATCACACTATCCAGGATTCCATTGCCATCAGCATCTTGTCCATTCAGAATACCATCACCATTCACATCGGCATCGGCATCATCTGCAATCCCATCCATATCTTGATCGGGTCTCGTTACAGGGCTATTTGCATCGGCAATATCTGGGATTCCATCGGCGTCATCATCAGGACGACTTCCATTGGTTGCCTCTACGCCATCATTGGCAAATTCTCCCACTTGGAATACTTGACCTCCTACAGTGTATTGGAAAGCAACTCCAAGCACCTCATCATTATTTAATCGCTGACTTAAAGAGATATATCCTAATTGAGGGTATAATGTATATTGATTAGGTTGCAGTTTACGTGCATTTTCTAATAATACATAATCTACTCCATCACTTACTTGCACGCCGCCAAACCCTTGTTGTACGGTAGCTACATCTCTAATTGCGCTAGTAAGCACAGACTGCACTCCAGGATCAGTAATTCCTCGAGGATTAAAATCATTATTTCTGTTATCTGGAAATGAGGATGCTGGATTATTAATAAATCCAGAAGGAGGAAAGTCCAATCCTACATTCGTTGGATCTGCTTCTCCTATGTCTTGAATCGCTACGATATTACGTGCATCCTGCGTTTGGTTTTGCCTGTTGGTTATCCAAACTTCCAGACGTGTAATTTGAATATTATTATTTATGAATGGATAATTTCTTAAGGATTCATCATAGATATCTCTAAAGTAATGAGCTAAGAAAAAGTGTCTATTTTCATCATAATCTAAAGCCGCGACTTCAAAATCTTGAACGGTGGCCCCTCCTTCTGAGGTTACGGTACGTGGTTGTGATCTGTTTTCTGCAAAAACAGCTGTAACACTTGTTTTTCCAAATTGTAATTCTGTTTTTACCCCAAACAAACTTTGAGATCCTTGTATCAAAGAACTATTAAGAGGCATGGCAACATTACCTACTTCTATTTTTTGAATGATATCATCTTCTGTAGGGGTGTATTCTAATTTGATTTGGTTTTGAAAATCAAAGGTAGATTCTGTATCGTAATTTGCGGTTATTTGCAGACGCTCCCCTACTTTCCCTAATAAACTTAAACTGATACGTTGATCAAAATCAAAAGTAAGGTTACTTCTATTACGTGGCGAAAACGCTGGGTTATCTTGTTTGGTAAATAAAACACCTAAATCCATCTCTACAGATCCTTGGGGTGTAAACTCTATTTTATCTCCTCCAAAAATGGTTTCAAAAAGCCCTGACTTTACATATAACGTAGGGATGAGACTATTTTGAGCATCTTTACCGTCTTCTGTACGTCCATCTAGTGCTGCTACTTTTTCATTAAAGTATTCTTTCATCTGCTCATTTTTGAGACGACGAAAATATTCCTCAGGCGTTAAAATAAGTGGATAGTTAATATCAAAAGATCCTAATTGCTGTGTATATACATACCGATCTGTTGTTGGATCATAGGTGTATTTTGTAACAATACTATCAGGATTGGGTAGTGATAAATTTCCAAAAGAAAATGTTGTTCGAGTTGAATCTGGCGGTGTGGCTTGCTCCTCTTCTTCTTGTGCTATTAATGAAGACGTTCCCAGAAAGAACAGACTTATCGTAGCGAATAAAAATGTGCGTAATTTTAAGTAATATTTTGTCCCCAAAATGGTTTTATAATTTTTTTAATGCTTCCTTTATAATGGTCTCTACACTCGCATCCGGCTTTTCTTTAAGAATTTGCATACAAACTTTTTCAGATTGTTTTCTTGCAAAACCTAATGTTTCTAATGCTGATAACGCTTCTTCTTTCTGTGTATTGCTTTGAATGGCAGAATTGACATCTAAATCATACACTTTTAAAATTTTATCTTTTAAATCCAAGATAACACGCTGTGCCGTTTTTACCCCTATCCCTTTGATTCCTTGAATAGTAGCTACATCTCCAGAGGCAATTGCTTGTTTTATTTGATCTGGATGTAATGAAGACAACATCGTCCTAGCTGTGCTAGATCCAATTCCAGATACCGAGATTAACAATCTGAAAATTTCGCGTTCCATCTGATCCATAAAACCAAATACGGTATGGCTATCTTCTTTTACTTGAAGATGGGTAAATATAGAGATGGACTCATCTTTAGGAAGCGCAGAAAATGTATGGAGAGATATATTTATAAAATACCCGACCCCATTGCAGTCTACGACCACATAGGTTGGGTTTTTTTCAACAAGCCTACCTCTTACATGAGTAATCATCTTCTTTCTAATGTTAAGCCCGTAAATGTAAGAAAATATCTTTACGGAGGTGTAATGATTAATTATTAATAGATTCTCTATGTGTACGCTTTCGCGAAAGCGTACATAAAATCATTTAATTACATACCGTGTTTCTCTTTCTTTTGAGCATCTATCACAGCAATAGCGGCCATACTAACGATTTCATCTACACTAGCCCCTAGTTGCAAAACATGCACAGGTTTGCGCATCCCAAGCATAATAGGACCAATATTATCTGCCTTTTCTAGCTCTTTGACCATTTTATAGGTAATATTTGCGCTATCTATATTTGAAAACACTAACGTATTTACTTTTTTACCTGCTAGTTTTGAAAACGGGAATTTACTCTCAAGCATATCCTTATTAAGCGCAAAATCTGCTTGCACTTCTCCATCTACAATAAGGTCTGGGTAATGTCTATGCAAATAAGCTACTGCCTCGCCTACTTTTGTTGCTTTTTCATTGCTAGAAGAACCAAAATTTGCATAACTCACCATCGCAACTACAGGTTCTAATCCGAACATCTTTACCGCAGTTGCTGTCATTTGAGCAATTTTAGCAAGTTCTATCGCTGTTGGCTCTATGTTTATAGAAGTATCTGCCAAAAACAAGGGGCCACGTGAGGTGATCATAAGGTTACAAGCCGCGACTTTCTGAACGCCTTTTGCAGGGCCTATTACTTCTAACAATGGTTTTACAACAGACGGATAACTCCTACTATGACCTGAAAGCATTCCATCTGCATCTCCTTCACTGACCATCATTGCCGCAAAATAATTGCGCTGCCTCAATAATTTTTTAGCATCAAAAAGTGTAATTCCTTTACGTTTGCGAGATTTCCAATACAGCGCTGCATATTTATTTACCTGTGCGAGTTCTTCTTTAGATTTTGGATCTATGATCTCAACATCAGCATCAAAATCAATCTCTTCTTTTAACTCTTGAATCACTTCTCTATTCCCTAATAATACAGGAATTGCGATCCCTTCATCATGCACAATCTGTGCTGCTTTTAACACATCTAGATCGTCTGACTCTGCAAAAACAATACGTTTTGGATCGAGGCGCGCTCTATCTAATAGTAATCGAACAATCTTATTATCTGATCCGAGTCTATCTAATAATTCTCCCTCGTACCGTTGCCAATCAGTGATTGGACGCAAGGCAACTCCACTATCCATAGCCGCTTGAGCGACGGCAGGTGGTATGGTGGTGATTAATCTTGGATCAAAGGGTTTGGGAATGATATAATCTTTTCCAAAAGTGAGTCGTGTCTCTCCGTATGCAATATTGACCTGTTCTGGAACAGGCTCTTTAGCCAGTTGTGCTAATGCCTTAACGGCTGCCATTTTCATTTCTTCATTTATACTCGTAGCACGCACATCAAGGGCCCCTCTAAAAATAAAAGGAAATCCTAGCACATTATTTACTTGATTAGGATGGTCTGAGCGTCCTGTCGCCATGATAATGTCTTCTCGAGATGCAATAGCCGTATTATAATCTATTTCTGGCGTTGGGTTAGCCATGGCAAAAACAATAGGCTTTTTATTCATGGATTGTAGCATAGCTGCATTTACAATATTCCCAACAGACAACCCTAGAAACACATCTGCATTTTTCATTGCTTCTGCTAAGTTTTCATACTGTCTTTTTGTTGCAAATTTCACTTGCTCTGGGCTTAAATCTGTACGCTCTTTATGCAGTACGCCTTCACTATCAAACATCACAACATTAGACAATTTCACGCCTAGCAACTGATAGAGATTCATACAGGAAATAGCGGCACTTCCCGCTCCAGATACCACCACACGTACATCTTCTATTTTCTTTTTTGCAATTTCAAGAGCATTGAGTAATGCGGCAGCTGAGATAATAGCTGTCCCGTGTTGATCGTCGTGCATCACGGGGATATCTAGCTCTTCTTTGAGTCTTCGTTCTATCTCAAAAGCTTCTGGCGCTGCAATATCTTCTAGGTTAATACCTCCAAAAGTGGGGGCTATATTTTTTACCGTTTCTACAAAGGCATCTACGTCTTTGGTGCCTACTTCAATATCAAATACATCTATACCAGCAAATATTTTAAACAATAAGCCTTTACCTTCCATGACAGGCTTGGACGCTTCTGCACCTATATCACCCAATCCTAATACTGCCGTTCCGTTTGAAATTACGGCAACTAAGTTCCCTTTTGCGGTATATTTATATACGTTTTCTACATCTTTTGCAATTTCCAAACAAGGCTCTGCCACTCCTGGAGAATAGGCTAATGCCAAATCTCTTTGAGTAGCATATTTTTTTGTAGGCACCACCGCTATTTTTCCAGGGGTTGGTTTTGCATGGTAAATAAGTGCTTCTCGACGTTTATTATTGTACTTCTTCATAGGCGGGTCATTGACTTGCAAAAATAAGATATTCTTATGGCTCTTACATATGCGCTGTCACAAACAAGGTTTTAATTGATTCTCAAGAGTTCTGAAAGGACATCCATATTTTGAGGGAGCCTTCCTACATTTTGTAATTTGATAGCTGCTAGTGTTAATGCAATTTTCAAGCATCGTTCTACTGGAAATTCTTTTAAATGGGCAAATAAGAAACCACTCCAAAAGGCATCACCCGCTCCGGTGGCATCCATAATATTTTCTACTTTTTCGGCAGGAAGGGTAATGGGTGTTTTATGCTTTCGCGAAAGCGTAACCCCTTTACTTCCCAATGTCAAACATACGGTGCTTACGTTAAGGTGGTCGTGAAAAAATGTAAAAATTTCTTCATGGGAAAGACGTTGCTCAAAAAGACGTTCTATATCATCCTCACTTATTTTTACCAGAGGATCGTACTGGCAATATGCTTTTATGGTCTCCATCGCCTTTAATCGGTCTGGCCATATTCGGGAAGAATAATTAATATCAATGCTCAAAGTAACCCCTAGGTCATGTGCCTCTGCTGCTTTGGCCAAAATCGTATTGCGCGCCGGATTCTTACTCAGCGCAAAAGCAGTGGTATGAAATATTTTTGTTTTCTCCAGCGCCTCCGTAGGGATCTGATTTTCGGTAATCATGGTATCTGCCTTTCTAAAAGGGATAAAATCTGGAGTGCCTGTGGTTTTAGATACAAATATCACTGAAGTAGGATGTATCGCATCCTGACGCACATAGGTCGTTTTTACTCTATTCTCTTTTAACTTATCTAGCACATAGGTGCCAAAGCCGTCTTCTCCTATCGTACTAGCGAGACAGACATTGACCCTTAATCGGGCCATATTCATCGCCACATTGGTAGGAGAACCTCCTAAATAGCGATGGTAATCTTTAGTTTCTTCTATAGAAGCTTCCTCTTGATGCCCTATAAAATCAATGAGTGTTTCTCCTACACAAAATACACCTATATTTTCTATGTTTTCCACGTATGATACTTGTGTTTCCTATTCGTTATCGCTGAATAGTCAAAGCTACTAAAACAATAGGTTTGGATCAATTAATAAATCTAGTTTATTTCTTAGATCTGAGGTTAAAAGTGACAACCCATATTGGTAGGAGGCATTCATCCATCCAAAACCGCTTGTGGTGATATAATCAAACTCAGTTCCTACATTACCATACTCTGCATATACTTTATGCGTACAGGCAACAACATCATATTTTTCAGGTATGGTCCCGTTATAATCGACGGCATTTTTGGTGATCATCCATAACCATCTGTACATAAGTTCTTGCATTTCTGCTTCAAACCCATAGTTTTTAAGTCCGCGCCAAATCATCATTTGGTGGGGCGCCCAACCGTTGGGATAATCCCATTGTCGTTGTACCGCATCTTCTGGGACTTGGGCATTCATCTTTCTAGAACTTCCTGCAATTCCGCCTTTTTCTTTGAGTTCTTGCATGAGGGAGTCTACCATCTGCTTTGCCTTTTTATCATCAACAAGCCCAGCCCAAAGAGGCATATAATTGGAAGCACTTTCAAAATGCGTTTGTTCTTTTGTTTGAACGTTGTAATCAAAATACTGTCCGCGTGTTGTATTCCATAAGAATTTATTCATCAACACTTTTCGTCTTTCCGCTCTTGCAGCCCAATCTGAAGCTGTCGTCCAATCAAATACATGATTTAGATATTTCTCTTTTAAATATGCAAAATCAACTTCATATTTATACAACAGACTGTTTACGTCTACGGTATTTAAGTCTGCACATACATCATCTAATCGCCAGGAGGTGTCGTGACCGCTTTCGCGCAAGCTTCGATCATGGGTAAAATAGGCGTCTAGTTTTGGGGCTTTGATTTCGCCAGATTGGTATTTTCTTATAAATTCTTCTATTGAAGCTACAGAAGAGTCGCTGCCTGTGCGGCTCGCACTTTTCGTACTTCGACTTTGCTCAGCATAAACTTCTGCGTCACTTTGCTTCTTGAAAGCGGATAACACCTCCTCAAAATGCCCTTCTTCGGTTTCTGGAGGAATGCCTATCCCTTGTGCGTAATATCTATTCAAACCATTTTCAGTAAGACGTGGTGCGGTCATCCACACCGTTTCATATTCTTGGATGGCTATTTTTACAACATGTTCTAGCCATTCTTTTCCAATGGAAGGATCGGCTTCATAGACTTCACGGATAAACGAACTCAAAAAAGGAGGTTGCGTGCGTGTGAGGTAATAGGATCTGTTTGCATTCAGGATTTTACCATAATGGGTAATCTGATAGCAGAAATTATCGACCATGGCTTTTGCCAAATCAATACGATCATCGAGGATCAATCCTACGCCTTCAAAATAGCTATCCCATCCATACATTTCGTTAAATCGGCCGCCAGGGACTACAAAGGGAACGCCTTTCCCTTCTTGTAAAGCCAGCGCTAACACCCCTGGTTTTGTATTGATAGACTTCACATATTCTGGGGTGATCTCCTTTGGAAGGACGACCACTTCAAGGTTAGGAAACTGTTGTTCTAAACTTTGATAATACGCACTACCTTCCTGATCAGTTGCAGGGACATATAACCGCTGTGTAGTGTCTTCTGCTTTATCATCTCCAAGACTTTTGCGGAACCCTTCAGCATCTAATGTACGCGTCAAATCCTCCCAAAAATAGTCTTTAATCATTCTGGAAATACGAGTTGTCGGCGCTTCTTCTATCTTGGACAACGGAATACTCGCTTCTGTTTTTCCGAGTGTTTTTTCTAAGGCGAGTTCTTGAAGAAAATTAGAGAGATGGTACGTTCCTTCTATTGTATAGGAATCCCCATTTTCTAAGGTAATGTCAAATGCTTTAGGGCCTTTATCTTCTATGGTGATTTTTTTATCACCGTCCGTATCCTCTTGAGCTAATAACCGCTGAAGCGTGTCTTGTATATTACCCTTGAACTGAATCATACTATTTGATCACTAGGAGAGCCAGTTAACTTGTTTAAACTAAATAACAAAATAAATATAGCAGCCATAGGGATAAGAGAGAGATAAAAAACTTTATCTCCACCAAAACTATCGAACATAAAACCAATAATCAATGAACCTACAGTTCCTCCTACTGCTGAGAAGAATGTCAAAACTCCAGCAAGGGAACTATGATCCCTCTTAGGCATACTTGACAATACAGCAGAACTCACCAGAGGATATAAAGGTGCAAGAAATAATCCAATTAAAGGGAATAAGAATGCAACCATCGGTAAGTCTGCAAAGCTACTCACTCCTGAAGTTGTAATTCCTTTTGCTAATGGTAACACAGTAAGTACAATGATTGAAGCTAGAACTACTCCAGCAATTGCTATATAAATCCATTTTATTTTCTTCACAAGAAGACCCGTTACAAACCTACCAAGTGCAAAGGATATCATCAAAAGTACAGCAACCTGAGAAGCTAGTTGAGCGTTAATCCCTAGAACTTCTTTATTAAAGGTAGGAAGCCAAGTCATTATGCCTTGTTCAGTCATTACATAAAAAAATGCGAAAAATGCGAAAATCCAAGTAAGAGGGCTTTTAAAAAGTTTAAACATCTCAATAAAATCTCCGACTACTGAAGTATCTTTTTTATTTCCTTCTATATTAAATTTAGAAAAAAGAATGATTAAAAAAGCGACTGCTATCAAAACCGCCATAAGCAAATAACCTCTCAGCCAACCATCTGGTGAATCATCATAAAACAATGGGAATACTACATACATAAAAATGATCCCTATCATAAAAACCGTTTCAATAAGGCTCAAGAGTTTACTATGATCATTTTTTGTGTCGCTTACATAACCGACTAACGCATATACTGCCACTTTAACAACGGCAAAGGTCATACCTGTGATAGCAAAAAGTATTTTGACTGCCATAAAAGAATCTGCAAAATACATACTAACACAACCTAAAAACACTAATGCAAGACTTACAAGCATTCCTCGTTTATATCCTATTTTAGGGAGAAAAGATCCAATAAAGAATGATACTAATGCAATAGAAAGATCTTTAAATGGTTCAAGAATAGCCGCTGCTTCCTTAGTGACATCATAAATCTCTTGTGAACGCTCTACTAGAATTCCTACACTATTTAACAATGCAGCAAAGACAAAATAAATAAGAAATAGCGATACCTTAATTCCAAGATGTTTCATAGTATTACATTTCTGTTACCGCTTGTGATACGGATCGTTTGAGTCGTAATGCCAGCAATGCTGCGATTATAAAGAATACACCTCCAAATAGAATAGCATTCACAGCATCATCTCCTAGAAGATTTTCAATTATAGGACCAAATGTAACTGTTTGGATCAGCATTGGGATTACAATCATCATATTGACAATACCCATGTATACACCTCTTTTATCTTCTGGAATTACTTTTGAGACCATCGCATACGGAATCCCCATCATGGCTGCCCACCCTATTCCAAAGAATATCATAGGAATTAATAGTGCATATTCATCTTTTATAAAGGGCATACTCAGCATTGCGATTCCTGCAAACACTAAACTTACGACATACACATTACGAGAACCATACTTCTTTGCAAAAGGAACTAGGGCTAATGCCACCAGCATCGTTACTAAATTATACGACCCATTCATGAGCCCTGTTTGAGCAAGTGCTTGCTCTGATATTTGTTGAAAATTTTGAGCAAAAGAGGTATCAATAGTGCTTATCGTCTCACCAGCTTCACAGGCTTCTATAATATCTTTGTATCGTGTACTATCTTCAGGGGTTTGTCCGTATAGACTTGTACGTATCATCGGTGTAATAAACTGCCAATAGACAAACAGTGCGTACCACTGAAAGAAGTATACTGCCGCTAGCTTCCACATCATTTTAGGCATATGCCCTATAGCTCCTATGATTTCAACTATCGGCTCTATTGCCCTACTAATAAATGATTTACCTTCTTTTTCTTGTCGTAAGCTTTCTAACTCTTCATCACTCGGTGGTATTTCTGGTGTTTTCCAAACGGACCACGCAATCGTTGCTACCGATGCAAATGCACCTAAGAAAAAGGAGTAATACACCCATTTAGGGATGGCAGATACGGTTTCTGTCGCCGTAGTACATAAACTTGCCGTCTCTACCGCCGGAACACTAAACCAATCTTGAAATAAGAAAAGTGAGAAGTTCGCTATGGTAATTCCTGCCCCTACAAATAAACTTTGCATTTGATATCCAAACGTCAACTGATCATCATTAAGTTTATCTCCTACAAAGGCTCTGTATGGCTCCATTGCCGTATTATTAGCAGCATCTAGCACCCACAATAAACCAACAGCAAACCATAATCCAGGACTAAAAGGAAAAGCTAGTAAACACAAACTTCCTAATATAGCACCAATCAAGAAAAAGGGTTTTCTTCTTCCTCCCCATTTAGGCAACCACGTTTTATCACTGATGGCTCCAATAATAGGTTGGATTAACAATCCTGTTACAGGTCCTGCTAAATTAAGCAAAGGCAATTCTGCATGATCAGCACCTAGAAATGAAAAAATAGGATTGACAGCGGTTTGTTGTAATCCAAAACTGAATTGGATTCCGAAAAATCCAACATTCATATTCCATATTTGCCAAAAAGAGAGTTGTGGTTTTTTAATATTTTTAAACATGCTGCTAATTTTTTAAAAAGAAAGGATGCTATTTATTTACGAAATGCGCATTTTCACTGCAGTAATATCCGTATTTTTTCTGAAATTTTATGCTAATATTGAGAAATACCCAACGAAAACGATTTCGTAAAAACAGTATTTAAATCTATCCAAAAAGGTTCTTATTCTTTTAAAAACTGGATATTACGTTGGAGCCCTGTATACTTTGTTCGCTTTACCGCCGATTTTTTAAAAATCTCAGAAAATACTTCTTGAGTGATTTCCTCCCAATCTTTCTTGGTATACGAAAGTAATTTTGGGTTAGGATCAAATAAAGGTTCTTTATGAGAGGCACTAAAACGATTCCAGGGACATACATCTTGACAAACGTCACATCCAAACATCCAGTCATCAAAGGCGCCTTTTACAGCTGTAGGGATCGCCTCTTTCAACTCTATGGTAAAGTAACTGATGCATTTGCTACCATCCACCTTATAAGGCTCCACAATGGCTTGTGTTGGGCAGGCATCAATGCAAGCAGTACAACTCCCACAATGGTCAGTTACGGGGGTATCGTAATCTAGATCAAGGTCGACAATCAACTCTGCAATAAAATAAAAAGAGCCTGCCTTTTTAGAAAGTAGATTGCTATGCTTTCCCATCCATCCCAAACCACTTTTTACCGCCCACGCTTTGTCAAGTACAGGCGCACTGTCCACAAAAGCGCGGCCATGCACATCTCCTATTTCTGATTGAATATGATGTAGTAATGCTTTCAGCTTATCTTTTATGACAAAATGATAATCGGTCCCATAGGCGTATTTTGAAATCTTATACGAGTCTTCACGCTGGGTCTCACTCGGGTAATAATTCAGTAATAACGAGATGACACTTTTAGATCCTTCCACTAATTTTGTGGGATCCAATCGTTTGTCAAAATGATTTTCCATGTACTGCATCTGGCCATGCATATTTGCTGTAAGCCATTGCTCTAGACGCGGTGCTTCTTCTTCTAGAAAACCTGCTTTAGAAACACCACAAGACATAAAGCCCAAACGTTTGGCTTCGGCTTTAATAAGAGCGGTATGTTTTGCTCGGTTTTCGATCATTAAATTAACGAGGTATAAATTCTAAAACAGCATTTTGCGGTTTTAAAGTAATCAAAGGTTTGATTTCTATAGGTGTTTCTTTGGGCTTTATTTTATACTGCTGTATGATTTCTGTAACAGCCAGCACCATCTCATACATTGCAAAATTATTCCCGATACACATTCTAGGGCCTGCACCAAAAGGAAAATACGCCTTGTGTTTCATTCCTGCATTATCTGCAAAACGATCCGGATTAAACGTGTGTGGGTTTTCCCAAAAATCGTTGTGTTTGTGAATTTCAATGACAGAAAAAAGCAAATTAGATCCTTTTGGAATCGTAACGTCATCAAATACATCTTCTTCTATATTTACTCGGTCTATAAAATAAGCAGGCGGATACAGGCGCATAGATTCTTCTATGACTTGTTTTGTGTAGACACAATGTTTGATATAGGGGAGTAATGAATCTGTGTTCGCTTTCGTACTTCGGCTTTGCTCAGCATAAACTCCAGCGCACTCTTCATACACCCTCTCCTGAATATCTGGGTGTTTTGCCAACAGTTGCAACGTGAATGTCAGCGAATTTGATGTCGTCTCATGACCCGCTACAAATAGAATCAATATTTCATCTAGTAATTGCGCTTCTTCCATCGCCGTGCCGTCTTCATAGCGGGCGTCCAAAAGCATATCCAACAGGTCATTTTGTTTTGTACCACTTGCTCTTCGGGCATCAACTAACCCTTTTAGGATTTCTCTTGCTTCTATGGTCAAATCTATATGTTTCTGAATAGGACCTCCGTATTTAAAATACAAGGCTTTAAAGGGCTGTCGCAATTCTTTCACAAGCATTTGCTGTGCCGCCTCGGTAATATACTGAAGGCGCTTGATGACCTTCACATCGATCTCTGTTCTAAATAATGCTTTTACAACGGTTTGAAACGCGAGATCATTTAAGATAGGAAAGATATCTATTGGAGCATGAGGAGTGATATGTTGTATTTCTATTTGGATCGCCTCCAACACCGTATCGAGTAGTTGTTCTAATTGTTTTTTATGAAATGCCGGCTGAATCAAACGGCGTTGTTTTTTCCAAAGTTCTCCTTCTGATGTCAGCAATCCTTTTCCAACGTATTTAGAAAGGTCCTTGGTTTGGATTTTGGATTTTGTATAATTTCGTTGATTTTTTTGTAATGCGTATAACGCAAATTCAGGATTCCTAGAAAATATCACAGAGTTTTTAGCGCCTAACTTTAAACGAAAGGTATCTCCTTTTGCTTCAAAATTTTTGTGATGAAATGGCAACGGGTTCTTTACAATCTTACTAGCATGTTTTAGGAAGCTAAAAAAAGAAACCGTGGGGATTTTATTTTCTTTCAACATGTGGTTTTTATATGTTCCATAATGCATCTATAGGTGTCTTGCTAAAACAACCCTCCTTGTGTAGGCCCTTTGGTTCTTCCCAAATGACGGTAGGCTTCTTCTGTTACTTCTCTTCCTCTTGGGGTACGCATGATAAATCCTTGTTGTATTAAAAAGGGTTCATATACTTCTTCTATGGTTTCAGCACTTTCTGAGACAGCTGTTGCAAGCGTGGTGATCCCTACAGGGCCTCCTTTGAACTTATCAATAATTGTGGCTAGGATTTTATTATCCATCTCATCGAGTCCGTGTGCATCTACATTGAGTGCTTTCAGGCTAAATTTTGCGATTTCGATGTCTATATTTCCGTTCCCTTTTATTTGAGCAAAGTCACGCACACGTCTTAATAAGGCATTTGCAATACGAGGCGTTCCCCTACTTCTCCCTGCTATTTCTATAGCGGCTTCCATAGAGATCGGAACGCGTAAGATTTGTGAACTACGTTGTACAATAGTTGTTAGTAATTCAGTAGTGTAATATTGTAAGCGTGAAGAAATCCCAAAACGGGCACGCATAGGCGCTGTTAATAATCCTGAGCGTGTGGTAGCACCTATTAATGTAAACGGACTCAAATCAATTTGCACAGAACGCGCGTTAGGTCCTGTTTCAATCATAATATCGATACGGTAATCTTCCATCGCTGAGTATAAATACTCCTCTACAATGGGACTTAAACGATGTATCTCATCTATAAACAGCACATCTCTCTCATCAAGATTAGTCAACAATCCTGCGAGATCTCCGGGTTTATCTAATACAGGGCCTGAAGTAATTTTAATATTTACCTCAAGTTCATTGGCAAGAATGTTTGCCAATGTTGTTTTTCCTAAACCTGGAGGGCCATGAAAAAGTGTATGATCCAAAGCTTCACCTCTTAAATTTGCTGCTTGCACAAAGACTTTGAGATTTTCTAGCACTTGATCCTGACCTGCAAAATCATCAAAGGACAGCGGTCGCAATGCACGTTCTATATCCATATCTTCATGGGAGAATTGATTGCTTGTTGGATCTAGATTTTCATTCATAGCACAATAAGATGATAGGTGTTACACAAATATAAGGATTGTCTGAGTACGCTTTCGCGAAAGCTTAAAAAGTATCCCATAACTTTGTCTAGGTTTGATATAAAAGCAAAAAACCCATTCTGATGAGAATGGGTTTTAGTTTTATACATATCACTTTTTAGTGATGCATTTCCTCTTCGTTATCTTGTAAAGGAATATGCTGTGGAACGAAATCTTGACCAGGTATTACATAATCAGATTCGTCTTTATTCAGTTTACTATAGTCATAAGACCATCTGTGTACTTCCGGTATAGGTCCATCCCAGTTTCCGTGTATATGCTTTACTTCAGCAGTCCACTCTAATGTATTAGAATCCCAAGGGTTTTTAGGCCCTACTTTTCCGTAGAACATCGAGTGTATAAAGTTGTATAAGAATACTAATTGAGCTGCTCCAGTAATGAAGGCAAAAATAGTAATCGCTACGTTTACATCGGTAAGGTCATCAAAGTATGGGAATGCTGTATTGGTATAATAACGTCTTGGCAGACCTGCCATACCGATAAAGTGCATTGGGAAGAAAATTCCGTAGGCACCTATAACAGTGATCCAGAAGTGAACATACCCTAAGTTTTTGTTCATCATTCTTCCTTCAAACATTTTAGGGAACCAATGATATACTCCTGCAAACAATCCATAAAGCGCAGAGATACCCATCACCAAGTGGAAATGCGCTACTACAAAGTAGGTATCGTGCACGTTGATATCAAGTGTACTATCTCCAAGTATAATTCCTGTTAATCCTCCAGAGATAAAGGTAGACACCAATCCGATAGAGAATAACATACCAGGGTTAAACTGGAGATTTCCTTTCCACAGTGTCGTTATGTAGTTAAATGCTTTTACCGCAGAAGGAATTGCAATTAATAGGGTTGTAAATGTAAATACAGATCCTAAGAATGGATTCATTCCAGAGATAAACATATGGTGACCCCATACAATAGTCGATAAGAAAGCAATCGCTAATATAGAAGCAACCATCGCTCGGTACCCAAATATTGGTTTACGAGAGTTTGTCGCTATTACTTCCGACGTAATTCCTAATGCAGGTAATAATACAATATATACTTCAGGGTGACCTAAGAACCAGAAAAGGTGCTCAAATAATACGGGAGAACCTCCAGAATTATGTAATACCTCTCCTCCTATATAGATATCAGAAAGGAAGAATGAAGTTCCAAAACTTCTATCCATGATCAACATTAATGCTGCAGATAATAATACTGGGAACGAAACAATACCGATAATAGCTGTTACAAAGAATGCCCAAATCGTAAGAGGAAGACGTGTCATGGTCATCCCTTTGGTACGTAAGTTTAATACCGTAACTACATAGTTAAGTGATCCTAAAAGTGAGGAAGCAATAAATATCGCCATAGACACCAACCAAAGCGTCATTCCCATTCCTGATGCAGGAATACTATTAGGAAGTGCACTTAAAGGAGGGTAAATGGTCCAACCTGCTGCTGCTGGCCCAGACTCTACAAATAGAGAAAGTACCATAATAACAGAAGACAAGAAGAATAACCAGTAAGATATCATGTTTAGGAATCCTGAGGCCATATCTCTAGCACCAATCTGTAATGGAATCAATAAGTTACTGAATGTACCACTCAGACCTGCTGTGAGGACAAAGAATACCATAATGGTACCGTGTATCGTAATAAGAGCTAGGTAAATATTAGGATCCATAACCCCATCTTTCCCCCAATCACCTAATAAAACTTCATAAATTGTAAATTGATGATCTGGCCAAGCTAATTGTAAACGGAAGAGCAATGACATTGCGATACCAATAATACCCATGATCAAACCAGTAACTAAATACTGCTTTGAGATCATTTTATGGTCTGTACTAAAGATATACTTCGTTACAAAAGTTTCTTCATGATGATGATGTCCGTGATCGTCGTGTCCGTGATCTAATGCTGCTGCGTCTGCTGACATAATCTTAAATTCTTTAGTTAGTTTTTCTTTTTCTTTTTTATTATTTGCCTGCTGCAATTTTCTTTCCAAATGTTTCTTGTTCTGCCATCCAAGCATCATACTCTTCTTGGGTTTCAACAATAATTTTCATTTGCATATTATAGTGTGAGGCGCCACAAATCTTATTACATAGCAAGTAATAGTCAAATTCGTCATATTCATCTATAGGACCATCACCAGCGGCCATAGACTTATTATTTTTTTCTCTACGGATTTCTTTTATCACCTCCATTTTATCCTTCATGTACTCCGTCTCTCTGATTTCAGCAGTAGTTTTAGAAGGTGTAAAAGAAAATTGTGTAATCATTCCTGGTACTACGTTCATTTGTGCACGGAAGTGAGGCATATATGCAGAGTGTAATACATCTTGAGATCTTAATTTAAAGATAGCCTGACGTCCTACTGGTAAGTGCAATTCTGTAGTAATTACATCATCCATGGCTTCTTGGTCACTCATATCAACACCTACCGTATTTGCCCCTTCTATAAAACGAACATTCGCATTTCCTAAGGTATTATCGGCCCCAGCGTAACGAGCTTCCCAAGCAAAACGTTTTGCATATAACTCTATAACAATAGCGTCTTCCTCTTCTTCAAAATTCATTATATCAGACCAGGTAAACAGTCCATAGATAATAAGACCTGCAAGAACAATTACCGGAATAATAGTCCAAATAAATTCTAGCTTATCATTATCTGCATAAAACAAAGCGCGTTTCCCTTTCTTACCTTGGTATTTGTAAGCAAAGTAATGAAGTAATGCCTGTGTAATTACTTGCACCACCATAATCAGGGCAAGTGATATGAACATTAATGTATCATAACTAGAACCATGCTCTGAAGATGCTTCTGGTAAGTAATACTTACTATAATTCCAGAAACAATAGATGGTTATGAAATATAAGAATATAAGGAACATAATCATCAACTTACCGTTGATACGGTTGTCCTTATCATTTGCTATTTGTCCGTTTTCACTATTACCTTTAAGTTGTGACAACTTAAAGATCTTTGACATTTGCCAAATTGTAACTACAAATAGAATTACTACGATGAGTGCTAATAAACCTGTCATTGCTTTCTAACTTCTTTTATCTATATTCTAATAGTGAAAATGTTTACTTTCTTCTATAAGCGGGTTACGCTTAGGCTCTAGAGGACGTTTTGTAAGTGATGTAAATACGATCAATATAAACAACCCTAGGAAGAATAATAATGCGCCTATTTCAACAAAACCAAACGACCAAGATGTTCCTACAGTTGCTGGCATTACCATGTTAAATATATCTACATAGTGACCTAGTAAAATGACAATCCCTGCCATTACTACAAACCAATTAACACGTTTGTAATCACTATTCATTAATAATAATAATGGGAAAATAAAGTTCATTGCTATCATGGCAAAGAATGGCAAATTGTAATCTTCTATTCTAGTAATGAAGTATGTCACTTCTTCTGGAATGTTTGAATACCATATAAGCATGAATTGTGAGAACCATAAATACGTCCAGAAAATACTGAATGCAAACATAAACTTAGCCAAATCATGGATATGACTATCATTCACTTTTTCTAGGTATCCTTTTGATTTAAGATATATAGTCACTAGCGCAATGGTTGTAATAGCACAGACCATCATTCCTGCAAACACATACCATCCAAATAATGTACTAAACCAGTGTGGGTCTAATGACATAATCCAGTCCCAAGACATAATAGATTCTGTGTAAATAAAGAATACTAAGAATCCTGCTGCGGCTTTAAATGACTTTTTGTGCCATTTATTGTCTGTAGCTTCATCTTGATTTTTACTAAACTTTAAGGCAAAGTATCTGTATATATTCCATCCTAAGATGAAAAATGCTGCTCTTCCAAGGAAGAAAGGAACGTTAAGGTATCCTGATTTACCGGCAATTAATTTATCATAATGATCACCTCCTTCTTTCACAAGTTCTGGATCCATCCAATGGAATAGGTGATTAAAATGGAATCCTGATAGAGCTAATAAGACAAACATGATAATACTACCCGGTAATAAATAAGCGGTAATTCCTTCCATAACACGAAGCACCAATGGTGACCAACCTGCCTGCGAAGCATATTGAATAGCATAAAATGCTAAACATGCTAAAGCAATCATAAAGAAGAAAAATGCTGCGATATAAATAGCTGACCAAGGCTTATTTTGATACTGCCCTAGTGTATGCTTTAAGTGCTCTTCTGCTGACATTTCATGTCCGCCAGAAGCGTGTGAAGCATCTGCTTCATGAAGAGTTGCCTCTCCATGACCTGTATCATGTGTTGCTTCTTCAGCATGACCACCTCCGTGACCATCCCCATGAGCTGCTTCTAATGCCGCAACTTGTTCTGTAGTCTTAGGTAAATTATAATAATCTACTGCAAACAATATCGCACCAACAGCCATGAAAATAAATGCTGTGAGTTTTAAGTTTTTAGATAATGTATACATATCTTTTTGTTATCGCTTTATCAGTTAGTTTGTTTAGTGCTCAGTACCGTGATCTTCTTCGGTAGTAGGATGTTCTTCAGTCTCGTGTCCTTCTTCAACTGCATGTGTTTCTTCTGTATGAATTTCTTCTACAACTTCCACAACATCATACGGACGAGGTTCTTTCTTGTCTAATTTATCTTTTAGAGACATCACATAATGATCTACCATCCATAACTCCTCTTCTGTCATTTGAGATGCATACGATCCCATCGAGTTTAAACCATAATACATCACGTGATATATACTTCCTTCGGTAATGGCTCTTCCTGCATCATTATAAGCTGGCACCCCTAGTATTTTTTCTCTCTCTACGAGTTTTCCGTTACCATCTCCTTTTTTACCATGACAAATACCACAATAAATATCATAAAGCTCTTTTCCTTTAGCCTCTGTTTCTTCCGTAAAAGAGACTTTGTTTTTTAGGTTTGCTTTCGCGAAAGCTTTCCCTTCAACTGTATTTTCTATTTCATAAGGCATCCATCCACGTGCGATTGACCCGTCTGCTGGGATCATCGCTGATGACCCTCCAGTTACTGACTCAAACACTTCGTAATCACCATAAGCCTCATATCCTACTGATTCATACATATTAGGCATATATTGATAGTTAGGTTTATTGTCATTTTGACAAGAACCTAAACTTACAATGGCAATAAGTACGATAGCTATTTTGAATATATTCTTCATTGCGTATCCTTATTCTTCGTTTGCTACTAAATTAATTTCTGTTGCTCCTGTACCTACTAAAAAATCAGCAAGTTCTTGAGCGTCGTGTCCTGAGGCATCAATTTCCATTAAAAAGTGATCATCTGTTGTACGAACATCAGGGTTCTCAGCTTTCTTAAATGGCCAAAGCCTACTACGCATGTAAAAAGTAATCACCATTAAATGCGCTGCAAAAAATACCGTAAGCTCAAACATAATAGGAACAAATGCTGGCATATTTTCAATGTAACTGAAACTTGGTTTTCCTCCAATATCTTGAGGCCAATCTTCAATCATAATGAAATTCATCATGGTGATTGCTACTGTAAGACCCACACAACCATACATAAATGCAGTAATTGCTAATCTTGTAGGAGCAAGTCCCATTGCTTTATCAAGTCCATGCACAGGAAACGGAGTGTACACTTCCTTAATATGTAAGTGTTTTTTTCTCGCCTCCTTAACGGCGTTCATTAGAACGTCGTCATCTGTATAAAGTGCGTGTATAACGTGTGATCCCGAACTCATACTAGTTGTTATTAAGTTTTGCTGCCTGTCCTGCCCAATCATCGCGCTCTGCACGTCCTGGGAAAGAACCTGTAATACTATCTAAAAGGTCGTACTCTGTTTGAGTCATTTTTGCTACTTGAGCAAAAGTGAATATTCCAAGCTCATTAAGCTTTTCTTCCATTTTTGGACCAATACCATTTACTTTCTTAAGATCATCTGCTGTCTGTGTGGCTGGATCAAAAGCTCCTAAAGAACCTACAAGATCTTCAACACCACCACTCACAGCTTCTACAACAGGTGCTGCTTTTGTCACAGTACCTTCTCCTAAGTTTATTTTAACTGGACCACCGGATGTACGAGCATCTGCTCCTGTACCCACTAATGACTGCCCTGACTCTCTTAATTTTTTATAACGCTCACCAGAAGACTTCATAATCGTTTTTACCTCTGCCTGTGCAATCACTGGGAATGTACGCGCATATAATAAGAATAACACAAAGAAGAATCCGATGGTTCCTATAAAGATACCGATATCTACAAACGTAGGAGAGAACATCGTCCAAGAAGATGGAAGATAATCACGGTGTAATGAAGTTACAATAATTACAAATCGCTCAAACCACATTCCTATGTTCACTACAATAGAGATCACAAAAGAGAACATGATACTTCTTCTCAATTTAGGAAACCACATAAATTGTGGTGAGAACACATTACATGTCATCATTGCCCAATATGCCCAAGCATAAGGTCCCGTTGCACGGTTTAAGAAGGCGTACTGCTCATACTCTACTCCAGAATACCAAGACATAAATAGCTCAGTTATATAAGCTACCCCTACGATAGAACCCGTAATCATAATTACGATGTTCATCAACTCGATATGCTGTAGTGTAATATAGTTTTCTAAATTTGATACTTTACGCATTACAATAAGTAATGTGTTTACCATCGCAAATCCTGAAAATACCGCCCCTGCCACAAAGTACGGAGGGAAGATCGTTGTATGCCATCCCGGAATCACCGAAGTAGCAAAGTCAAAGGATACAATAGTATGTACAGAAAGTACTAAGGGTGTTGCAAGACCTGCAAGTACCAATGATACTTCTTCAAAACGCTGCCAATCTTTAGCACGTCCAGACCAACCAAAAGACAGTAAACTGTATATTTTCTTTTGGAAAGGCTTTACTGCACGATCACGAATCATGGCAAAATCAGGAAGTAATCCTGTCCACCAGAATACTAAAGAAACGGATAGATATGTTGATATCGCAAATACATCCCAAAGAAGTGGTGAGTTAAAGTTCACCCATAGCGATCCAAATTGGTTAGGGATAGGTAATACCCAGTAGGCTAACCAAGGACGTCCCATGTGAATAATCGGGAATAATCCTGCTTGTACCACAGAGAAAATAGTCATCGCCTCTGCCGAACGGTTAATTGCCATACGCCACTTCTGACGGAAAAGCAATAATACTGCAGAAATTAGTGTCCCTGCGTGACCGATACCTACCCACCATACAAAGTTGGTAATATCCCAAGCCCATCCTACAGTTTTGTTAAGACCCCAACTACCAATACCATTTGAAATGGTATAAATAATACAGCCTATTCCCCACAGAAATGCAGCCAATGCTATAGTAAACACGATCCACCAAGATTTATTAGCACGTCCTTCAACAGGAGCTGCAACATCTAGAGTTACATCGTGATAGGTTTTATCTCCGGTAACTAGTGGTCTTCGTATAGGTGCTTCGTAATGCGCCATAATCCTATATAATTAGTTCTTTAGATTAGTTGTTTTTTAAGCTTCTTTTTTTGTATTTCTTACTTTCGTTTGGTAGAACACATTTGGTTTTGTTCCAACACTCTCCAATAAGTGATACATTCTATCGTCTTGTGATTTTTCAAATACATCACTAGATTTATCATTAACGTCTCCAAAGGCTAATGCACCACTCGTACACGCATTTGAACAGGCTGTAGCAAATTCTCCATCTTTGATCTGACGACCATCACGCTTAGCATCAAGAATTGTTTTCTGTGTCATTTGAATACACATAGAACATTTTTCCATCACCCCACGAGAACGTACTGTCACATCTGGATTAATCACCATACGCCCTAAGTCATTATTCATATGGTAATCAAACTCATCATTACCATTATATAAGAACCAGTTAAAACGACGTACTTTATATGGACAGTTGTTAGCACAGTAACGCGTACCCACACAACGGTTATAAGCCATATGATTCTGACCTTGTCGACCATGCGATGTTGCAGCTACTGGACACACAGTCTCACAAGGAGCGTGATTACAGTGCTGACACATTACAGGCTGGAAAGCTACTTGAGGATTGGCTGCTGGATCTTCCATCTCACCAAATCCACCTAGAGAACCATTATCTCCCCATAATCCATCCATGTCTTTTTTCTTCGTATCGTCACCCGCAAAGGTATCATTAGAAGAATAATATCTATCGATACGCAACCAGTGCATATCACGGCTACGACGTACTTCAGATTTTCCTACTACAGGAACGTTGTTTTCTGCATGACATGCAATCACACAAGCCCCACATCCTGTACATGAATTTAAGTCAATCGCTAGATTGAAGTGATGTCCTATAGAACGATCAAACTCATCCCAAAGATCTACTTCTGGTGAAGTTACTTCGTACTCAATATGATTTTTAGTCACTTCTGGAACTGCATTCCAATAAGACTTGTCTTGCGTATTAAAAATTTCTAGAGTGGTTTCCTTTACAATATCACCACGACCCATTAAGGTATTGTGTAATTGTATCACCGCAAACTCATGAATTCCATCTACTTTTTCAATCGTCACATTTTGTGTCGTACTGAAGCTTTGCATTAACGGATATGCATTCACACCCGTTTGCATGTCTTCTTGTATCGAAGTAGTTCTACCATATCCAAGCGCCAGACCGATAGATCCATTTGCCTGTCCTGGTTGCACCATTACGGGAGCAATCACTTCGACACCATTTACAGTAATCTTAGCAAGCGTTCCGTTCAAACCTCCGTTAGCATCGTTACGAGCTTCGGTGAAGAACGTACTACGATCTAACCACAACCCTTTTGTCTTGGCATCTGCTTCAGACATGGTAATGTAGTTATCCCAAGTAGCTCTTGTGATAGGATCTGGCATTTCTTGCAACCATGGATTGTTTGCTTGATTACCATCACCCATGGATGTTTTTGTGTATAAAGTCAATTCAAAATCACCTTCTTGAGAAGCTGTATTAGAAAGACCTGCATCTTCTGTGATAGAAGTATTTGTATCTGTTGAAACCGCTTTCGCGAAAGCGTTTGTCATCACAACCCCATCGTGCACCGCTTTGTTAAAAGAGATACCCGCATCAGTCATCGTGGTTTTGATGTAGTCATAATATGATTGATCACTCCCCATCCAAGTTAAAAGACTGTCTTGGAATTGTCTTGTATCAAATAAAGGACGTATGGTAGGCTGTGTAATGCTTACCTCGCCTTGCTTGATCTGTACATCACCCCACGCCTCAAGATAATGAGGAGTTGGCGCAATATGTGTTGCTTTTGAAGCCGTCTCATCTGCACGCATTGAACACGCTACAGAAACCGCTACTTTAGCTAGCCCTGCATCAAACTCAGCAGCATTAGGAAGGGTGTATGAAGGATTAACTCCCGCCATCACTAACATTCCAATACGACCCGCATTCATATCTTTAATAAGCTGACTTACTTTACGCGCATCACCAGAACGTGTCATTCTAGGAGCCGTAACATCAATCACCTCACTGTTTGCATTTATCTCTAAAGCTTTGGTTTGCGAAGGCACATCTTGTATTCCTGTGACGACAACCCCTTTGCTACCCGCTGCTCTTAATTCATTCTTTGCTGTATTTACAGCGCTCTTTACATGCTCAGGAAGACCTGCGGTAGAACCACCAGCAAGTGCATTTAAAACCTTTTTTTGATCCGAAGGTTTCACAGGAACACGCTTATCTGCATTGGCTCCAGTTAACGACATATTTGCCTCAAACTGAAAATGACGAGACATTTTACCATCTTTTGGCACACGCCCTTTTGCATATCCTGCATCATAGCCCCCACCATTCCAATCACCTAAGAAATCTGCACCTACAGATACGATCACTTCAGCTTTTGAGAAGTCATAATCTGCTAAGGCACGTACACCGTACTTTTGTTCAAAAGCATCTAGCGCGTATTGCTCTCCTACAGCATCATAAGACACATGAGAAACATTTGGATATTTTTCTATAAACTCAGCTACAAGCTTATCTGTAGAAGGACTCGCAAAAGTTTGTGTTAACAATACTACCTGCTTCCCGCTATTCAACTGCCCCATCACACCTGCATCGATAGCACTCCAACCTACTGCTTCTCCTGAAGCTGTTGGTCCTTGCGCACGATTCTGATCATACATAGACAACACAGAAGCATGCACACGCGCATTCGCTCCGTATCCTGCTTTTGCAAGTTTATTATTTTCAATTTTTATAGGCCTTCCTTCACGTGTTTTTACAAGCACACTTGCAAAATCAAACCCATCTGCGATCGTAGATGCATAATAATCTGCAACACCAGGCACAATTTGTTCTGGCTGCACTACATACGGAATGGATTTTACAACAGGACCCTCACAGGCAGCTAGTGATGCTGCTGCTGTAGAAAAACCTACGTACTTTAAGAAGTCACGACGTGTTGTTTGAGAAGCTTCTAGGGTTTCTTTGTCTCCCAAAAACTCATCTGTCGGAATTTCTTCTACAAACTCATTCTGTCTTAGTGTTTCAACCAACGGATTCCCGTTGAGATCATCGACACTTTTCCAGTATTTCTTGTTTGATGACATATAATTGATTTTATACTATTTGCACTTTGCTATGCTCAGTGACCTTTATATTAAACTTTAGTTAGCGCTTGTGTTATTAATAATGACACTTACCACACTCCAGACCTCCCATTTGAGCGGCTGTTAATTTATCTACACCGTATTTCTTAGAAAGTTGTTCGTGTATTTTTTCATAATACGCATTCCCTTCTACTTTTACGTTGGTTTCACGGTGACAGTTAATACACCATCCCATTGTAAGCGGTGAGTACTGATACATCACTTCCATTTCTTCTACAGGACCGTGACAAGTCTGACACTCTACACCTGCAACCATGACGTGCTGCGAGTGGTTGAAGTATGCAAAATCAGGAAGATTATGAATACGAATCCACTCTACAGGTTTTGTCTCCCCCGTATACGCTTGCGTATTTTCATCCCATCCTACAGCTTGGTAGAGTTTTTGAATTTCTTTATTGTAGTCTACACCATACTCACTCTGTCCTTCTGCTAGTGTCTCTGGCGCTACTTCACCGATAGACTTATGACAATTCATACAAATATTAAGAGAAGGAATTCCAGAATGCTTACTTACTCTTGCTGAAGAGTGACAGTATTTACAATCTATCGCATTATCTCCTGCGTGAATTCTATGTGAATAATGAATAGGCTGTACAGGTTCGTACCCTTGATCAACGCCTACTTGAGACATCCATCCATACGCAAAATATGCACTTCCCAAAAGAAGGAAGATCACACTCACCAATACTAAGAATTGATTTTCAACAAAGGCTTTCCAAATAGGCTTACGAGTTTTCTCTTCTTCTACCTCAATCCCTTGTGCTTGCGCAAAACGCTTCAGTGTATTGTTGACAATGTACAATACTGCTACCAGCAACAACAATACAAACCCTAGAATCGCAAGGATAATTTCACTAGAAACACCATCTCCGCCACCCGTCGTTGGATCAACTTTAGGAACAATTGGAGCTGGAGCCTCCGTATTGGTATACGCAAGGATATTGCTTATATCTGCATCTGTAAGCCCTTCAAAGGAGTTCATTACAGTTTTGTTGTACTCTTCAAAAATAGCGTTAGCACGCGCATCACCTGTTGCGATTAATGCGCCTGAGTTACGGATCCATTTTCCTAACCACTCATAGTCTTGCTCATATTTCTGGACAACATCATACAATGCAGGTCCAGTAGCTTTCTTATACAACTTGTGACACGCAGCACAATTAGCCTTAAATAAGGCTTTACCCGCTTCCGCATCTCCTGTAGAGGCATCAATTTGGGCAAAAAGGGAAGAAGTAAGAGTGAGCAGTAATGCTGCACTTAGCGTGATAATTCTCGAAAATGAGTTACGGCGATTCACCTGTATCATAATTGGTATTGAATTAGCTTCAAAAATGTGGCACGATTTTTAGAATATAACTGGTGTTTATAAACGATATATCGAACACTTAAAATTGAATGCAAAAATAATACTTAGAAGTCATTTGTGAAGAATGCTAAAAGAGGTAGTTTATAATTTATAACAATTCTAAATAACAAAATATTCTATTTTTCGTTTATTCATTTACCTTTGTTCCATAATTTATTTACTTAAGATGAAAATACACCCTAATACTAAACTACTTACAATCCTTGTTTTTCTGACTTTTTACGCTTTCGCGAAAGCGCAAACAGCAACTGTTCAAATTTCACAGGACAAAAAAATCCCAGAATTACTCGAACTTAAATCAAAACTCACCAACGACAACAAACTTGCAGACCGATACAAAATACAAGTGTTTTCTGGCAATTTAAGCCAAGCTGAAGTAGCGCTTCGAAAATTTAGAAATAAAGTAGGGACTTGGTCCTCATCTATCGAATACGAAACTCCTAATTACAAAGTGTGGATCGGTAATTTTAGAAATCGATTAGAAGCCGACAGGGCCTTGATACAAGTTAAAAAAGAATTTCCAAACGCGCTCATTTTCAAACCAGACGCAAAGCGCTAGTCGTCATTTGAGTTCGCAAACGTATCTAAAATGAAAAGACCCTCTAAATATGTATTTAGAGGGTCTTTTTTATAGGTATGCTGTTCTTTATTTAAGTTTCTTCTTAATCGCTACTTCTTGGAAGGCTTCTATCACATCATCAATTCTGATATCATTGTAGTTTTTGATTTGCATACCACAATCATATCCTTTACTCACTTCCTTCACATCATCTTTGAAACGCTTAAGCGTAGATAACTCTCCTGTATAGACCACCACGGCATCACGAATGATACGAATGTTAGAGTTTCTAAAGATCTTACCGCTTAAGACCATACAACCTGCAATGGTACCCACTTTGGAAATCTTGAAGGTCTCACGGATCTCTGCAGTCCCTGTAATTTCTTCACGCATCTCTGGAGATAACATTCCCTCCATAGCATCCTTAAGGTCGTTAATCGCATCGTATATAATAGAATACATACGGATATCGATTTCTTCTTTGTCAGCTACTTGTCTAGCATTACCTGCTGGTCTCACATTAAATCCAATAATAATTGCATCAGATGCAGAAGCTAAGAGCACATCACTTTCTGTGATCGCTCCAACGCCTTTATGTATAATATTTACCGCAATCTCTTCTGTAGATAGTTTCTGGAAACTATCAGTAAGAGCCTCCACAGAACCATCCACATCCCCTTTAAGGATAATGTTAAGCTCTTTAAAGTCTCCAAGTGCAATACGACGTCCAATCTCATCAAGCGTAATATGACGTTGTGTACGTACGCTTTGTTCACGCTGTAATTGTGTACGTTTTGAAGCAATATCTTTTGCTTCTCTTTCGTCATCCATTACATTAAACTTATCACCTGCTTGTGGCGCACCATCAAGACCTAAAACAGATACTGGCGTTGACGGCCCAGCTGCTTTAATTTTCTTACCGCGCTCATCATGCATTGCTTTTACTTTACCAGAACATGTCCCCGCAAGAAGGTAATCTCCAACACGTAATGTTCCGCCCTGTACAAGTACTGTAGAAACATATCCACGTCCTTTGTCAAGGAACGCTTCCACAACGGTTCCAACTGCATTTTTCTCTGGGTTCGCTTTAAGCTCTAATAATTCTGCTTCTAATAACACTTTCTCAAGAAGTTCTTTCACCCCTTGACCTGTCTTAGCAGATATATCTTGAGATTGGATTTTTCCTCCCCAATCTTCTACTAATAAATTCATAGCCGCCAATCCTTCTTTTATCTTTTCTGGATTTGACGTTGGCAAGTCTACTTTGTTGATAGCGAAAACAATAGGCACACTTGCCGCTTGTGCATGCGCAATTGCTTCTTTGGTTTGCGGCATGATATCATCATCTGCAGCAACCACAATCACAGCAATATCTGTTACTTGAGCTCCACGAGCACGCATTGCCGTAAAGGCTTCGTGACCTGGTGTATCTAAAAATGCTATTTTTTGTCCGCTTTCTAGCGTTACTCCATACGCACCTATATGCTGTGTAATTCCTCCACTCTCCCCTGCAATAACATTTTCACTACGCACGTAATCTAGTAAGGATGTTTTTCCGTGATCTACGTGACCCATTACGGTAACAATTGGAGCTCTTTCTAGTAAATCTTCTGGAGCATCTTCTATCTCTAAAATAGCTTCTTCTAGATCTGCAGTCACAAACTCTACTGTATATCCAAACTCATCAGCAACAATCGTCAATGTTTCAGCGTCTAATCGCTGATTCATCGTTACCATCATTCCTAGAGACATACAAGCAGATATAATACCTGTCACAGGCACATCCATCATAATAGCCACTTCACTTACCGTAACAAATTCTGTTACTTTAAGCACTTTACTATCTAATTCCTGTGCCGCAAGCTCACCTTCAGTTTTCTGACGGTGTTGATCTCTCTTATCTCTACGGTATTTTGCTCCTTTTCCTTTATTAGACTTTCCTTGAAGTTTCTCAAGAGTCTCTCTAATTTGCTTTTGTACTTCTTCTTCTGTAGGCTCTACTTTAGCTACAGCTGGCTTGCGTTTGTTATTACCTCCGCGATTACCACCAGCACCACTACGGTTATTATTACCGCCTTGTCTAGGTCCTCCAGAACCTGTGTTTCCACCAGGTTTTGAAATACGCTTACGACGTTTTTTCTTGGCGTCTTCTGCGCTTTCTTTCTTTTTCTTTTCCGGTTTTTTAAACTGAGAAAGATCTATTTTTTGCCCTGTAAAGTTAGGACCGTCTAATTTCTTATAGTCTGTTTTAAGAACTTCATCTCCTAATTTAACAGGAGTTTCGGCAGCCTCCTCCGTTTTAGGAGCCTCCCCCTTAGGAGCCTCCCCCTTAGAAACCTCTTTCTTAGGAGCCTCCTGTTTTGAAGCTTCTTTTGCAACAGAAGTCTCTTCTTTTTTGGCAACAACAGGGGTTGATTCTGTTTTTTCTTTAGCAGGTGACGTAGGAGCAACAGCTTCTTTTGGCGTCTCCACAGTTTGAACAGGAGCTTCTTTCGGTTTTTCCTGAACAACCTCTTCTTTTACAGGCACTTCTTTTTTAGGTTCTGACGGAGCTTGTTTAGGCTTATCAAGATCTATTTTCCCTACCTGCTTAGGACCACTAAGATTTACTTTCGCTTTTACAACCTCAGGCTTCTTAGTCTCTTGTTTTGCTTCGACTTCTACTTCTCGAGCAACACGAAGTGCCTCCTTTTCCTTGAGCTTTTCTACAGCAACTTCCTTAGAAGCTACTTTTTTATTAGCGTCTGTCTGAAACTCATCCGAAAGTACATTATAAACCTCTACTGAGATTTTTGTAGTTGGACGCGCCTCTATCTCGATACCTTTGGAGTTTAGATGCTCCACGGCACGGTCTAGAGAAATATTGAGTTCTCTTAACACCTTATTTAATCGCATTGTTGCTGCTGCCATAAACTGCTTTAATTTATTCTTTTCCTGCTACTTTCTTATTGTTGGGAAGCAGGCATTGTTATTCTTCAAATTCTTCTTTGAGAATGCGCATTACATCTAGAACAGTTTCTTCTTCTAGATCAGTACGTCTTACCAAGTCTTCTACATCTTGCTCTAAGATACTTCTAGCCGTATCAAATCCAATTTTTGCAAATGCCTCGATAATCCATCCTTCGATCTCATCAGAGAATTCTGTAAGCTCTACATCTTCCTCTACTCCTTCGCGATACACATCTATCTCATATCCTGTCAATTGACCTGCTAGACGGATGTTATGCCCTCCACGACCAATTGCTTTACTCACTTCTTCTGGCTTAAGGTATACTTGAGCCGTTTTATTTTCATCATCTAACTTTAAGCTAGTGATACGTGCTGGACTAAGCGCACGACTTATATATAGGTTTAAATTACTAGTGTAATTAATAACATCTATATTTTCATTTCCTAATTCACGTACAATTCCATGAATACGAGATCCCTTCATTCCCACACAAGCTCCCACAGGATCAATACGATCGTCATACGAATCTACGGCAACTTTTGCTTTTTCTCCTGGAATTCGGACTACTTTTTTAATCGTAATCAATCCATCAAACACCTCAGGTATCTCTGATTCGAATAATTTTTCCAAGAATATAGGCGATGTACGCGACATGATAATGGAAGGTTTATTCCCTTTCAACTCTACGCTTTCAATAACACCTCTTACATTTTCTCCTTTTCTAAAGAAGTCAGACGGAATCTGACGATCTTTAGGTAGAATGATTTCATTTCCTTCATCATCAAGCAAGATAATTGCTCTGTGCCTTATGTGATGTACTTCTGCCGTATACAACTCACCTTCAAGCTCTTTAAATTGCTTGTAAATGTTTGTATTGTCATGCTCATGAATCTTACTTATTAAGTTCTGACGCAAAGCTAATATAGAACGACGTCCTAAATCAATAAGCTTTACCTCTTCAGATACATCTTCACCAACTTCAAAATCTTCTTCTATCTTACGCGCATTTGTCAGTGATATCTCAGCATTATCATCTTCAACCTCTCCATCTGCCACAACCACACGGTTACGCCAAATTTCAAGATCCCCTTTATCAGGGTTTATAATAATATCAAAATTATCATCACTTCCAAAACGTCTTTTTAATGTACTCCTAAAAACATCTTCTAAGATAGCCATAAGAGTCACACGATCTATTAATTTATCGTCCTTAAATTCCGAAAAAGAATCGATTAACGCTAAATTCTCCATATCAACATATTGTTAAAATTTAATCATCACTTTTGCTTCCACTATATCTTGGTAAGGAATAACTTCTGTTTTTTGAACAGTTACTTTTCCTTTACCTACAGGCTTAGGCTCTCTAGCTTTCCATGATAAAGTGACAGTTTCATCTGTCGCTTCTTCTAGAATGCCTTCTAACTTTAAACCTGCATTTGTTTTCATTTCAAGAAAACGTCCTATATTTTTTTTATACTGCCTTACCTGTGCAAGAGGTGTTGTAGCGCCAACGGACATTACCTCTAAAGAAAAATCTTCTTCTTCTCTATCTAGATTGTGCTCTACTTTTCTACTTACAGCAATACAATCCTCAACAGTAACTCCTTGATCTCCATCAATGATGACTTTAATTTCGTTGTTACCTTGTATGTCTACACTTATCAAAAAAAGGGATGGATTTTCATCCATTGCTTCTTGAAGGAGTTGGGTTACTTTTTCTCTCAACATCTTTGCCTATAAAAAGAGGGGACCGCTGTCCCCTCTATACTCGTTTCTTTCAATGGTGCAAATGTAATACAAATTATCCATTTATAAAAGTCTATCAAACTGCTTATTATTTTGTAAATTGAAGACAATTACTATTTTGAATAGATTATTCACAAAAACCCCGTCCCTATGATAAAAAAAATACTTGTTCCAACAGATTTTTCAGAGCAGGCAGAAAACGCATTACGTGTTGCTGCTGATATTGCAAGAAGGCATGGAAGTGAAATTAATTTACTCCACATGCTTGAACTCCCTATGCTGCTTGTAGATGGGGCTACCGGAGGTTCTAAAAGTGATCTCCCTGAAGCCATATTTTTTATGAAGCTCGCACATCAAAAGTTTGAAAAGATGATGAGCGCTCCTTTTCTAGAAGGGATAGAGGTACATGAAACCGCTGAGTTTGACGGTGCTTTTGAAGGTATTATGGGGTACACCGAAAAGTACCAAGCTGATTTAATTGTCATGGGATCACATGGCGCCACGGGACTTCAAGAACTCCTTATAGGATCTAATACCGAAAAAGTAGTCCGAAACTCTAAAGTGCCCGTACTCGTCATAAAAAGACGCCACGAAACCTTCAACGTTAAGAAATTTGTGTATGCTACCAATTTCAAAGAAGAAAACCATAGCTCATTTAAACAGGCTTTTGAATTTGCAAAGAATAATGACGTAAAGCTACATATGCTCTACATAAATACACCTAACAACTTCCGAACAACTCATGAAATAGAAGCAAGAATGAAAGCATTTATGGATAAAGAGCCAGAATGCACAGACTATACGCTTAACATCTACAATGATGAATCTGTCGAAAAAGGAATCCTTCATTTTGCAGATTCAGTAGGCTCGCGTCTTGTGGGAATAGGCACCCACGGCAGAAGCGGCCTTGCCCATTTCTTAAACGGCTCCTTGAGCGAAGGACTTGTCAATCACGCACAACGCCCAGTGATCACTTTTAAGATTTAACACCAAGATATTTCCCGTATAGATCTATTTACCAACGAAGTAATTTCGCGAAAGCGTGTTTTACACAACATCATTTTATACAAAATAAAAAAAATCCTAATCGTTATGATTAGGATTTTGCAATTATAGTTGGCCCACTAGGGCTCGAACCTAGACTCTTCTGGACCAAAACCAGACGTGTTGCCAGTTACACCATGGGCCACTATTGTATTAGCGGATGCAAATTTAAACCAAACTTTTAGGTATGCAAACTTATTTCAAAAAATATTACAACTTTTCTGTACGTTTAGAAAAAATTAACGTGTAAGTTACCTGATATTCTTAACTTCGCCCCATTGCAAAAAAAATAAAAACATGACAGAATTCAACTTTGAGAAGTGGAATAAAGTAATCGGATGGAGCGTTTTTGCCATCGCATTGCTCGTTTATTCCCTCACTGTAGAGCCTACCGCTAGTTTCTGGGATGCCGGAGAATATATATCTACCTCATCAAAATTAGAAATTGGACACCCACCTGGAGCACCTCTTTATCAGATACTAGGCGCCTTTGTTTCTATTTTTGCACCAGATAGCACATACATCGCTCTTGCGGTTAATTATCTTTCATGTTTAACAAGTGCGTTCACCATCCTATTTATGTTTTGGTCGCTCACCTTGTTAATACGCAAACTACTACACGTTAATAAAGAAGTTATTACGACTACAAAACAGTATGCCGTACTTGGAAGTGCCGCTATAGGAGCGCTAGCTTTCAGTTTTACAGATAGTTTTTGGTTTAATGCCGTAGAGGCCGAAGTATATGCCCCAGCCGCTTTCATTCTTTCTGTCCTCTTCTATTTAGGACTTCTTTGGGAACGTGATATGCACAAACCACGTGGCAACAGGTGGTTGATTCTTATTGCTTTTATTGTAGGACAATCTTTTGGGATTCACTTTATGGGATTATTGACCATCCCTGCCATTGGACTCCTATACTATTTTAAAAACACAGAGAAAATCACTGCTAAAAACTTCATCGTTGCCCTTGTGGTGGTGGTAGCTGTACTCTTATTTATTTTTAAATTCTTACTACCGTACACCTTAGCCATTTTTGGTCACTTAGAAGTATTCTTTGTCAACACATTGCGACTTCCTTTTAACAGTGGTACTGTGATCGCAGCACTGTTACTGGCAGGACTTTTTTACTATGGGTTTACGCTTACGCGAAAGCATAACAAACCTGCTTTAAACACGGTTTTACTTTGTGTATTATTTATATTCATAGGTTTTTCAAGCTGGTTGATGCTCCCTATACGAGCGAATGCAGGCACCACTATTAATGAAAACAATCCTAATAATGCGCGTGAACTATTAGCCTATTATAATCGTGAACAATATCCAGAAACACACCTTTTTTATGGCCCTCAATTCACCTCAGATTATTCTGGATTAGACCCTGATAATCCGTATGTAGATGAAAAGAAAAAATACGAGAAAGATGAGAAATCTGGACGTTATATTGTCGTAAATGAGTGGGAAAATGCAGGGCAAAACCTTGATGATGCACACAAAGCATTTTTACCTCGTATGTGGAGTCCAGAGCATAACGCCAACTATATGCAATATACGGGTCCGCTTAAATTTGGCATCAAAGCGGAATATGCTGGAAATCCCGAGTTACAAGAAATTGTGACACAGTTTAATTTAGATTTTTCACAAGGAAAAGTAGATTACGAAGGATACAACTCCTTCTTGAAAAGTGAAATAGGTCAATATTACCTTGATATAGAAAAACCATCTTTTGGAGATAATATATCCTATATGTTTAGTTACCAGTTCGGGTATATGTATTGGCGTTATTTTATGTGGAATTTTACAGGACGTCAAAATGACATTCAAGGACAGGGAGATGACTTTAACGGAAATTGGATCAGTGGGATCGACTGGATAGATAGTATCATGCTAGCGCCTCAAGATAATTTACCTTCTGAAGTTTTAAACAATAAAGCCCGTAACACCTACTACTTCCTACCTTTATTATTAGGATTATTAGGGCTATTGTTTCACGTAAGTAAAGATTGGAAAAACTTTGTCGTACTTCTTGTCTTTTTCTTATTTACAGGCCTTGCGCTTAAAGTATATCTTAATGAGCGGCCTTTTGAACCTAGAGAACGAGATTATGCCCTCGTAGGTTCTTTTTACGTATTTGCCATCTGGATAGGTTTTGGAGCCTATGCCTTATTTGACATGATAAAAGATTTTATCAAACCCAAAGTTGCACTTCCCATAGCTATGGTGATATGTCTGTTTGCAGCCCCTGTTTTATTGGCTAAAGAAAACTGGGACGATCACGATCGTTCTGGACGTAAGACAGCCCTTTCTATGGCTCGAAAATACCTAGACTCCGTCGATGAAAATGCGATTTTATTTACCATAGGAGATAATGACACCTTTGCCCTTTGGTATGTTCAAGAAATAGAAGGATATCGCACAGACGTACGTGTCGTCAACACAAGTCTCATTAACACAGACTGGTATATGGATCAAATGAAACGCAAAGCGTATCTAAGTGATCCCGTTCCGAGTACACTAACCCATGAAAAGTATCGCTACGGGTCGCGTGATGCACTTTTTTATGCACCTATTAAAGAAGATGGAGATGATATTGTCCCTATCGAAACCTGGCTCAATTGGATTGCTAGTGATGATCCAAGAACCCAAGAAAAACTGAGAAACGGAAAGCTTGTCAATACTTTTCCTAGCAAAAAAATAAGAATTTCTGTTGATAAAGAAACTGCGCTTAAAAACAATATCATCCCTGCAAAAGATGCAGATCTAGTCGTCCCTTATATTGATATTGAATTATCTAGTGACATCTTGTATAAGAACAGATTACTGATGATGGATATTCTTGCGACCAATAATTGGGAACGCCCTATTTATTTTACAGGAGGTAGTTTTGGAGATGATGATTATTTATGGATGAAAGATTATTTACAGCTAGATGGGGTTTGTTTTAAATTGATTCCTATCTACACTCCTGTAGATCCTCGTAATCGATATGAAATGGGACGTATTGATACTGAAAAATCGTATAACATTATCAAAAATTGGTATTGGGGCAATAGCGGTGATCCAGAGATGTATCACGACCGTGAGACACGATCTAATGCGATTACGTATCGTGGTAACATTGCACGTGTCGTAGAGAAACTCATCATGGAAAATCAGCCAGAAAAAGCAAAAGAATTAATGGATTTGGCCATGGAGAAAATGCCCGTAGATATTTTTGAGTTTTATACCTTATTAGAACCGTATGTAAGTGGATATTATCAAGTAGGAGAAACTCAAAAAGCGAGAGATCTATGGGAACAACTGGCTACAAAATACCAAGAGCAACTCATCTATTTTAGCAATCTTTCTGAAAATGAACACTATGAGTATGCAGAAGAAATCATCACCAATGTAGAAAAGTATCGAAGCCTTATTGAATTACTTGTCGCCAATCAAGATGAAGAAATGATAGAAGAGAAGATTAATGAATTTAATAATTACTTACGCTTATTTACGTTCTTTGATGATGAAGAAGAGCAAGAACCCACAGATCTTGAGAGTCTAGAAACACTATTCAAAAACGAATCTATTGCTATCCCTGCTGACACAATAGAGAATGATACGACTGAGTAAGTAATCCTAAGCTACGAAACCATCCCGCTGAAAAGCGGGACTCGTTCAACTAGCCGTTTTAAATGTATAGCTTGCCATTCTTTAAAACAGCGTTTCACTAATAAAAACACTATGGGTATTTTTATCCCACTTCCTATACGGGTGCCTTCATTTATCAAATGGATGCACCCGTCTTGGTATGTATGGGATAAACCTTCTCAAAAGAACGTCATCTATCTCACTTTTGACGATGGCCCGATCCCTGAAGTGACCGAGTGGGTGCTACACCTTCTTAAAGAAAAAGGTATCAAAGCTACTTTTTTTTGTATTGGAGATAATGTGCAAAAGCATCCACATATTTTTGAACAAATCAGAACTGACGGACATGCTATCGGGAATCACACACAACACCACCTCAAAGGGTGGAAACACACACAAGAGAGGTATATTCATGATATCGCATTAGCGGAAACTACGATGACTCGCGCTGCGATGCTAGAAGAAAAACACCTCCCTAACTTCCCGCTTTTTAGGCCTCCATATGGAAAAATAAAAAGAAAACAAGCCAAAGAGCTTCATGAAAAAGGATATGAAATCATCATGTATCGTACCGTTGCCTATGATTGGGAGACCTCAGTAACGCCTGAGCAATGCTATAGGAATATTATTGAAAACACAAGAAGTGGGGACTTAGTCGTTTTTCACGACAGTGTAAAAGCTTCAAAAAATATGATGTATGCCTTACCTAAAGTATTAGATTACTTTCTAGAAAAAGGGTATACGTATAAGTCTTTGTAAAAAAGGATTAGGAAGCATATTCTTGCATAATACCAATTAAGGTATTGGCATCTTGCTCTCCACTCTGGCGCCATTTCATTTCGCCATTTTTATAGATAATAAGGGTGGGTAATGATTTGATACGAAGTGCTTCTGCGAGCTTATTATTCTTATCCACATCAATTTTAATTACTTTTCCTTTATCTCCTACAGCAGCGGCTACATCTCTAAGTACGGGATGCATCGCTACGGAATCTTCGTTCCATTCTGTATAAAAGTCCAGTAAAACAGGGACATTTAAGTCTATTAATTCGCCAAATTTTGACATAATCCTTACGATTTAGTGCTTCGTGATCGGGGGAATATCCTTATCAAATATACTATTTTATCTTCATTATACTGTTGCTGTGCCTTTTTTAAGCTCTATCACCGTTATTTCGGGCCAAATCCCAACCCTTCCAGGAAAGGCTAAATATCCAAAACCTCTATTTACATTGATGTATTGCTCCTTTTCTTTATAGATCCCTGCCCAATGTTTGTATTTCCATTTTACAGGACTCCATTTAAACCATCCTGGGATCTCTATCCCAAACTGCATTCCGTGGGTATGACCGCTTAACGTGAGATGAAAATGATCTTTGTGCTCAATAACTTCATGCTCCCAATGGGATGGGTCATGACTGAGTAATATTTTAAAATCGTCTGATGCTACGTGTGTAATGGCTTTAGTAAGATCTCCTGCTTTTTTAAAACCTCCTGCACCCCAATTCTCCACTCCCACTAAAGCGATACGCTGTCCATCTTTTTCTAAAAAACGACTGTCATTAAGAAGCAAATCAAACCCAATTTCTTTTTGTATCTCTTTGAGACGATCTAGATTAGCTTTTTTGAGTCCTTCAGATTCCCAAGGCACATAATCTCCATAATCATGATTTCCTAGCACCGAAAACTTTCCGTCTTTTGCACTTAACTTACTGAATATATCCATATAAGGCTCCATTTCTTTGGCCTCATTATTCACCATATCGCCTGTAAATAAAATCGCATCACTCGCTTGCTCATTGATCAGATCTATCGCATAAGACACCTTCTCTTTATTGTCAAAACTCCCACTATGAATATCACTGATCTGTGTAATACGATACCCATCAAAGGCATCTGGTAAATCTTCAAAATGTAAGGTATACTTTAATACTTTAAAATTATAGCGCCCTTTAAAAACACCATATAAAATCGAAGCAAAAGGGATCGCTGCGAGTCCAAGTGCTATCTGACTTATAAACTTGCGGCGTGATGGCAATACATACGAATCTGTTTTACCTGATAACTTATAATACAGCCCTTCTAAAGAACGAAAAGTATCTTCTCCAAACATCATCGCGATCAGCACCACCTTTGTGGCTAGGAGAATTATAAATGATACAATAAAAAACTGAGTGGTAGCAGACCATTGTCGCCTATCTCCTGTTGAGAATTGCCAAATCAACCCGCCTATAATTAGCGCTGTAATCAAAAAATACAGCACTATTCCCAAACGGCCTTTTACAAGAAATCGGAAGGCTTGATAGGCATAGATATCAAGTAATATGAGAACTGCGACAACTAAAATAAAACGAAGCATTGTAGAAATTTTAACAAAAATAAGACCTCAACTGAGAGCGCACTATCTTTTCACGTTTATTTAACCAATTCCTGCACTAGATTTCATCAGATCTTGGATACCCATGTGGAATGGTTTCTGAGTACGCTTTCGCGAAAGCGTATAACGCATCAAAAAAAAGGAAGGTTAAAACTTCAAGGTCTTTGCAAAGTTATAACTGGTCATCACGAGATTTTTATAACTATCTCTTATAGCTTCTTCCAGCGTACAAATACCTGGTAGAATAGAGGCAGCATACGTAATTCCTATTTCTTCTTGATCTTTGATGGTTGCCGCTATACTTCCACAAAAAGCAGCTACGGGGATATTGTATTGTTTTGCGGACGCTATGACCCCAGAAATGGTTTTACCGGATAAGGTTTGCCGATCTAACTGTCCCTCTCCTGTGATAATCCAATCTGCGTCTTTTAGGGCAGCGTCAAAATCAGCAATTTCTTTCAGTAGATCAATCCCAGAAGTTAGTCGTGCTTTTAAAAAGACACGGCTTCCCGCCCCCATTCCTCCGGCAGCTCCAGCTCCTTTTAGGGCTTGTACATCAAGTTGTGCGTACATATTGACAATACCTGCATAGTTGCGTAAACCGTTATCCAACAAAGCAATCTCTTCTTGGGACGCTCCTTTTTGTTGGGCATACACATAGGCAGCCCCTTGAGGTCCGTAGAGTGGATTGGTCACATCACAAGCCACAACCATATCAATGGCAGCTAATTCGGGACGTGCTTTTGAATCGTCTATCGTGGCAATTTGAGAAAGGTTGGCACCCACGGGTTTTATAACCTGCTCATTAACATCCAAAAATTGATATCCTAACGCAGTAGCCATTCCCATACCACCATCGTTGGTGGCACTACCGCCTATTCCTAAAATAATTTTGGAGGCGCCTTTGTTAATCGCATCTAGAATAAGCTCGCCTGTCCCGTAGGTAGTGGTGTGCATACAATTCCGATCTTCTTGCCGTAAGAGCTTAAGCCCAGAAGCTTCTGCCATTTCAATAAAGGCAATATGCTTTGTAGCATCATACAGATAACTAGCCACAATAGGTCTAAACAATGGATCTTGGACGGTCACTTGCTGGGTACTGCCTTTTAGATACTGTTTTATAATAGCAATAGTGCCATCACCACCATCGGCGAGTGGTTTTTTGAGAATCTCTGCGTCTTTAAAAACAAGTTGTATACCCTCCTCGACGGCATCACAAAACTCAAATCCAGAGAGCGATCCTTTATATTTATCAGGTGCTATGACAAATTTCATTTCTTCTATTTTATCCTAGTAAGGTAGGCAACATCAAACTTATGATTACAATAAAGGCAAAGTACCCTACTAATAGGAAGACTTCCTTTTTACCAGAATGGTACACCACCTCTACGTTTTCCTTGACCTCTCTTTTAATGATATAACTAACGCCCAAAGCGACAACAAGAGTCATGATGCATCCAAGTGCATTCCACCAAAACCAGAATATTTCGGGTACATACAGCCACAAATAGGCATTAAATAATACACCCGTAATAATTCCAATATTAGCGCCCAAAGCATGTGTCTTTTTGGTGAGAATGGCTAGAATAAATACCGCTAGAATAGGCCCGTAAAAGACAGAACTTATTTTATTAATAACCTCAATCACTGTTCCTTCTATATTTCCTGCAAAAAAGGCAAAAAACAAACAGACTAATCCCCAAAACACGGATAACAAACGAGAATTAGTAATGTACTTCTTATCCGTCATATGAGGACGGAAGCGTTTTACAAAATCCTCCATAGTCACCGCCGAAAGGGAGTTGACCGTAGAACTCAACGAAGACATTGCTGCAGACATAATCGCGACGATTAAAATACCAATCACCCCATTAGGCAAGTATTTAATAATAAAAACAGGCACCATCAAATCTGCTTTCTTGCCTTCTAGAGAACCAATGTTAGATTGATATACGCTCTCCATCATTGCTTGAAAACTGGCGTCTTGCACTAATAATGTACCTAATACAAGTCCCATGATACAATAAATGAATGTAAGTGGAAATCGAAACAAGCCGTTGGCTAGTAATAATTTTTTAAGCGTGGGCATATTTTTAGCCGATAAGAGTCGTTGTGATTGTGTTTGATCTGTACCGTAGTAAGAGGCATATAAAAAGAAACCACCGATCACCATGGGCCAGAATCCAAACTCGTCGCTCTTATCCGCATTATTAAACCCCCATTTTGAAAAATCAACAGCGTTGATACGATCCTTGTCTACATGGGTTAAGAAATTATCAAAACCGCCTAGCTCGCTCAATCCATAAATAAGGCAAATGACAATACCTAAAAACAAAATCACCATTTGTATCACATCTCCCCAAATCACAGCTTTCATTCCTCCTTGAAACGAATACACTAGCGTTATTACTCCAATAATGAGTACTGAAATCCAAAAATCCAACCCAATCGTTGCTTGTAAAATGAGCGCCATCGTATAAACCATCACCCCTGTTGCCACAGATCTACTAATCTGAAATACAAAACTGATCAACAGCCTAGAAGAAGCATCAAATCTTTTTTCTAGGTATTCATAGACACTAACAATCCCTGACTTATACAAACTGGGAAGTACGGCTATTAACAAAAAAGCCATCGCAAGAGGCACACCAAACTCATAGGTAAGCCATTGCAAACCTCCTCCCTCTTTTAGCCCTACAAATGCAGGAGCCGATATAAAACTAATCGCAGATAATTGGGTTGCCATGGTTGATAGACTCAGCGGCAACCAAGAGATACTCCTACCTCCCAAAAAGTAATCACTCGATGTTTTGTTTTCTTTAAAAAAATATCCGATTCCTAAAAAACCGATCAAATAGGCGACAATAATGATATAATCTAAATAATTCATACGACAATGGCATCTATGGGTTAGGCTTCATTTACAGTTCATTATGTTGTTTTATACGCTTTCGCGAACCTGCCTGCCGGTAGGCAGGAGCGTATAGGCATTGAAAATACTTCACTCATAAAGCAAATCGATTAATAGCGCTGCACTCCACGAGAAGTTATCACCTCCATAGCCTCGCCCTGAAGGTTCTTGTATTTCTTTTCTGGCATCAAAATATTCTTTAAATCCTGAGTCTTCTATGAGTTCTATGGATTCCATTTTTACTCTCTCTGCTATTTCTGAATAGCCATACCGCTTCACTCCCTGATATAATATCCAGTTTAAATTCATCCAAATAGGCCCCCTCCAGTACTTTTTAGGATTATATAATGCACTAGTGGGGTCAAAAGAAGCGCACAAATACTGGCCTTCTCCCCCAAATCGATCTAACAATACTTCAATTAGTTTTTTTGCTTGATCTTTTGAGGGGATTCCAGCGTACAGGGGGGTGAAAGACGATGATGTGATATGACGTATGTGTTGGTTATTTCTAAGATCAAAATACACATATGCATTTAGCTCTTTATCAAAGAGCTTCTTATTAAAGTGAGTGATGCTTTTTTCTTGACAACGCGTTAGGTAATCTATCTTTTCTTGGTTTCCTCCTATTTGGGTATACAGATGAATCAAAGACTCATTAGACTTGATAAGCATTGCATTAAAAAGTGGGTCTTGTACTAAGAAAGGAGATACCTCCGCAATTTTTTGATCATTATAATGATGCTTTTTTGCCATCTCTATGATGTGTACATATAAATTATATTCCTTATTTGAAGGACGCTGAGAAGGATCTACATGTGTCGTATCTTTCCTTTCAAAGGTATATGCTGGCGCATCTACCGTTTTCCATACCTCATCCCAAACAGGAGAATTATCGGTTCCCGATTCCCAATTATGATAAATATACACCAGTCCTTCATCATGTATATCCCTATGTGTATAAAAATAACGATGATTCTCATAGACCTTATCAATGTGGGCCTTCACAAAGTCTACAACTGACTTGTCATCTTTTGAGATTTCCAGGAGTCTTTCAAGAACAAATCCAAGAACAGGAGGCTGTGTTAAGCCTGTGGTTTTATACTTTTTGGACGCTAATGGGTGTAAGTGTGACTGATGAAAATCAGCTCCAGGAAAATAAGAGTCACTCTCATTATGAAACACAATATGTGGGATAAATCCGTTTTCCCATTGTGCATCCAATAAAGAAGCAATTTCTTGCTGTGCTCGCTTCATATCGTAATGTGCGAGCCCTATGGCAATAAAACCAGAATCCCACTTCCACTGAAAAGGATACAACCCTTTACTAGGAATCGTGAATCCTCCTTCTTGGGCATTTCCATCGAGTACCTTTTGTGCTTCTGTTAGTAAATTTTCTTTCATAAACGATATATCGTACTGAGCCGTGACTTTTTATGTATTCCTTAAAATTATACCATTATTAAAATAAAAGCGGTCATTGTAGGGCTAAAATCTATTCAAACGTTTGCGGTAATTCTTGCGAAAACATATTTTCCGTTATATTTATGACCATAGCAGAACGCATGAAAAAAAAGAAAGTCACTACATTAAAAGAATTAGCACAAAAGCTAAACCTCTCTATATCTACTGTTTCTAGGGCATTGAGTAATCATCCCGACATAAGTGACGCTACTAAGGAAAAAGTACAACAACTCGCTGAAAAACTACAATATGCTCCCAATTTATTTGCCAGAGGCTTTCGGACACATAGAAGTCATATTCTAGGCGTTATTGTGCCTAACATCACGCATTATTTTACATCTACCGTGCTGAAAGGGATTCTCAAAGAAGCAGAAACAAAAGGCTATCGGGTCATTATCTCTGAATCCAATCACAATGAGAGCAAACAAACAGAAATGCTACGCACCATGAGTCAATTTGGGGTTGATGGTATTTTGCTTGCCTTAGCACGTAATACCTCATCACTAGAACCTATCCTTCATATTCTTGATACCACCCCCTTAGTCTTGTTTGATAAGGTGTCGCATAAAATCCCATGCACTCAGGTCGTCATTGATGAAGAAATAGCTGCTTTTACAGCCGTAGAGCATCTCATCAATACAGGTAAAAAGCGCATTGCTATCATCAAAGAAACAGAAAACTCTTTCAATTCAGAAAGAAGATTTGCAGGATATGTAAGAGCGCTTAAAGAGCACCATATTCCCGTTGACAAAAAGATCATTCTCAGCACCGAAGATATTTCATTAACCAAAGGCCGTATGATGACCAATATCTTGCTAAGTCTTAAAGAAAGACCTGATGCTATTTTTGCGATCACTGACACCGCAGCAATTGGGGCTATAAAGGCGTTACACAAATATAAAGTAGCCATTCCTGAAGAAATTGCTGTGGTCGGATTTAGCAACTCCATACACTCCACTATCGTACAACCTTCACTCACCACAATAGATCAACCTGGAGGTAAAATTGGAAAAACGGCGGTTACTTACTTAATTGAAGAGATTGAGAATGAAAAAAATGAAATTTCTACAAAAACCATTACCATAAAAACACATCTTATTGTGAGAGATTCTTCTTTTAAAGTCTAGAAAAATAATCATACAACCGCTACCTTTGTCACTATATGCTTACACTCTCTAACGTATCTTACGCTATTTCCGATCGCTTTGCCTTGCGAGACCTTAATCTTGAGATTGACCAAGGAGCGCATGTCGCGATTATAGGAGAAAGTGGCTGTGGCAAAACAACCTTACTTAAACTCATGTATGGTTTATATGATACGGATGCTGGGACTATTTTTTGGAAGGACACTCAAATTACAGGCCCTAAAGATCATCTTGTACCGGGCATGCCGTTTATAAAGTATCTCTCGCAAGATTTTGACTTAATGCCATTTATTTCGGTGGAGGAGAATATCAAAAAATTCCTTTCGCGTCTGTACCCCATAGAAAGTGAGCAACGCACTCAGGAATTATTGGAAGTGGTGGAGATGTCCGCTTTCGCGAAAGCGCACGTAAAAACACTCTCTGGGGGACAAAAACAGCGGGTCGCATTGGCGCAATCTCTCGCTAACGAGCCTGAAATTTTATTGCTCGACGAACCCTTCTCTCATATCGATAATTTCAGGAAAAATAGACTTAGAAGAAAACTGTTTTCCTACCTCAAAAAACAAGCAATTACGTGTATTGTCGCCACACATGACAGTACCGACATCTTATCCTACATGGACCAAACCATTGTGATTAAAGAAGGAAAAGTGATTGCAAATGACACGACTATAAACTTGTACAAAAACCCTAAAACACATTACATTGCGTCGCTTTTTGGCGAAGTAAATGAGTTGCCTGCACACTGGTTTGATACGGATATAATAGACACCACAGAGACAAAGCTGATATATCCACATCAATTAGTTGTTGCCGACTCAGGCATTGCTGTGACTGTGATTCAAAGTTATTTTAAGGGTAGTCACTATCTTATTGAAAGT
>CAYGQJ010000002.1:0-1085 GCA_964351845.1 uncultured Flavobacteriaceae bacterium
AAAAAAGTATAAAATCATGTGGTTTAAAGACTTAGTAGGATTTGATGAAGTATCTCCAGAAGAGGTTCGGAAACATCTAGCAATGGATGGATCAGTCCTGCGCTCTAAAGTCAACGGAACATCTTACGAATGCGGTACACTTGAAATTCCAACGCTACAGGAACTTAGAGAAAAAGTAGGGCATGTCGATACATACACGTCTCAAATAAAAGTTTCAGAATGTGTAGCAGATGTGCAAGCTTTGCATCAAAATTTAGCCAATGCTAATGCATTATTTCAGGCAGCCTCTCAATTCAATCTATTAGAGATGGTGGGACCAGAGATTACTCCTGAAGCGGGCGTTGGAAGGTATCAATTTGACCATACACAAGGCCCCGCATGTGCGATTGCATGTGGCGCAGGAACAATCTATCGAAATTACTTTGTACCTGTAGGGGATAAAACTGGGCAGACAGCCAATAACCAAATTGATTGCTTAGAGGCAATCGGTGATTATTTTGATAATCCAAGTCTTAATTTATGGACGATGAATAACGGATATGCCTTAGTCTCTCAAAAAGGATTATTACATATTAATAAAACCATCGCCGAATTATCCATTGAAGAACGAGAAGTCCTCAAAGGAAAATTAAAAGTAGGTGTTCAATGGAATACAGCAGTCACACTAGAGGACGCAAACCATCTAGTTTCTCAGGTATATTGCTCGGCGTTACCTGTGGCATATTCTATCATAGATTTTTATTATTGGGAGTCTTTTGCCAGGGTTATCTTAGAAGCCACGTATGAAGCCACACTGTATGCAGGACTCCTTAATTTTGAAAAAACAGGATGTCCTAAAGTATATCTTACCTTAGTCGGAGGCGGTGCTTTTGGGAATGAAATGCATTGGATTATAGAATCTTTGCATAAAGCGATTTCTACCTGTGAAAACCTTCCGCTGGATGTTCAGATAGTGAGTTATGGAAGTTCTAAGAAAGCAGTAAGAGACCTTATAAAGAAGTTAGATAATGAATGAGTACGCTTTCGCGAAAGCATACCATTGCTTTTAAGAAGTTTATGCTGAGCGGAGCCGAAGTACGAAAGCG
>CAYGQJ010000002.1:1185-85148 GCA_964351845.1 uncultured Flavobacteriaceae bacterium
AGCATACCATTGCTTTTAAGAAGTTTATGCTGAGCGGAGCCGAAGTACGAAAGCGGATAAAGAAACAGTTGATACCGAATAAAATAACGTAGGTATCAACAAAAATAGCACACACGTGCTATCAAAAATAGTAAAAATGAATACAAAACATATACCTAAATTTCTAAGTCTTGTACTTAGACATCATCCCGATACCCTTGGGATTACACTCGATGAGCAAGGATGGACAGATGTCGATACCTTACTTCAAAAAATGAATGCACAAGGTAAAAAAGTAACCATGGATCGTTTGAAAGAGGTCGTGGCCTCCAATGATAAAAAACGCTTTGCATTTAACGAAGATGAAACCAAAATAAGAGCTAGCCAAGGACATTCCGTGGCTGTCGATTTGAAGTATGAACCCATCAAGCCACCTGAGTTTTTGTACCACGGTACGGTACCAAAATTTTTAAAAGACATCCAAGAACAAGGATTACAGAAGATGAGTCGGCTTCATGTGCATTTGAGTGAGGATAGAGAGACCGCTTTGCGCGTAGGCGCTAGGCGAGGAGTTCCTACTATTTTGACAATACGGTCAGGTGCCATGCATCAAAAAGGATATGAATTTTACAAATCGGAAAACAATGTTTGGTTAACAGATGCTGTTCCTACTGACTATATAAATCTAAAATAAAATGAATATTAAACTGGTATATATAACGGAGAATTTAGGGAAAGAATGGAAAGCATATTTTTCTGATTGTAAAGATGTTGAAATCATCAAAGGCGATATTACGTTACTAAAAAGTGATGCTATTGTGAGTCCTGCAAATTCATTTGGATTCATGGATGGTAGTTTAGATTATGTATTATCTGAACGATTTGGTTGGGATATTCAAGAAAATCTTCAAGAGCAAATTTATAATTCTGATGAAGGAGAACTTTTAGTAGGACAAACAATTACCTTAGAAACAGGAGATGCCGAAGTTCCTTATTTAATTTCGGCGCCTACGATGCGAGTACCTATGAATTTTAATATTGCTACCTCTGTAAATCCTTATTTAGCGATGAAAGCAATATTGATTGCCTGCAAAAAACACCCTCAGATTGACTCTGTAAGTATTCCAGGGCTATGTACAGGATGCGGCAGAATGCCACATCATATTGCTGCAAAGCAAATGTTTCTAGCCTATGAGGAAATCATTTTAGGAAAAAAACGGGTTTATAAAGAATTTGGAGATGCGCAACGTTTCCAATACGAGCTTAATGAAAATGGATTAATTTGGCATCATTAGAAAACTAAAAAAAATGAAACGAACACTAGCAATAGGTGATATACACGGAGGATATAAAGCATTACTTCAAGTCTTGGAAAAGGCAAAAGTAACTCCAGATGACACCCTTATTTTTCTAGGAGATTATGTAGATGGTTGGAGTGAATCCGCACAAACAGTAGAAAAACTGTTAGGCTTAACCAGCACCAACACCTGTATATTCATACGCGGGAATCATGATGTTTGGTGCGGTTTATGGTTGAATAAAGGAGCAACCAATCCCATTTGGTTAGCACATGGAGGTAAAGAAACGATGGAAAGTTATATCACTACAGGATTGTTGACAAACAATCGGCATAAAGCGTTTTTTAACGATTTGCATGATTATTATATCGACTCAGAAAACCGACTCTTTCTTCATGCAGGATTCACCTCTATGCATGGTGTATTAAAAGAAGAGTATGCCTCTAATTATTATTTTGACAGAACCTTATGGGAAGCAGCCTTATTAGCAGAAAACATAGCTTCAGACATTCTAGAAAAGAATCCACCACAGCGTTTTGTACATTATAATGAAATATACATCGGTCATACGCCTACGACCAATTATCAGGAAACAACGCCTATGAAAGCTCATAATGTGTATAATGTAGACACAGGCGCCGCTTTTAAAGGAAAATTAACGATTATGGATATAGACACCAAAGAATTTTGGCAAAGCGATACACTGCCATCGCTATATCCAGATGAACGAGGCAGGAATTAAGTAATTAGATAGGTTCATTTTAGGATCTATGTAATTATTAAAAGATTAGAAAAATGCAAAAATCATTACGAAAAATAACAGCAAAAGAAACCTTAGCGATCACAGAGCAAGGATTTTATATAAATAAGCATAAAGAAAAAGTCGACATAAAAGCAATACAACAAAATACGGTATCTAATACGGTATTTCATACCTCGGAAGCTCTTGATGAAATGCTCGCTACGCTACCATTAGTAGCTACACATGAAACCATTTTTGAAGTCATAGAAGAAACTACGATACAAGGTATTTTAAGAAATGTCTCAGAAGGATATACCAATCCTATGTGTTTGAATTTCGCTTCCGCGAAAAACCCCGGAGGTGGTTTTTTCAATGGAGCGCAAGCTCAGGAAGAAAGTATCGCACGATCTTCTGGTTTATACCCGTGTCAGATGTCAGCATTTGAATTTTATGAAACTCATAGAGCCATGAAGTCTTGTATGTATACCGATGGCATGATTTACAGCCCTGAAGTACCCATTATAAGAAAAGATAGTGGCGAATTATTAGATAGCCCTGTACTCAGTTCTATAATCACTTCTGCTGCTGTAAATACAGGGGTCGTCAAGAGATTTGAAATAGAGCGGATGTCAGAAATTGAAGGAATGATGAGAAAAAGGATAGACAAAGTTTTAGGTTTGTCGGCCCTAAATAAGCATACAACATTGATTCTAGGTGCCTGGGGATGTGGGGTCTTTCAAAATGATCCACAGATGATTGCTCAATTATTTTCTGAATTACTAACAACTAAATACAAAGGTATATTTGAAAAAGTAGTTTTCTCGATTTATTCAAAAAATAAGAAGTTTATCGAAGCATTTCAAAATGAGTTTGAGTAAAAAATGAGCACTAAAATAACAAAAGAAATATATGATCTTTTTTGCAACCATGGCAGTGAACTGCTATGGTTAGAGGATCCTCTAAGGCGTAAACGACCTTTAGGAACCACTCCAGAGACTGATACAATGTTTGCGATTCTCGAAAAAGTAGATGAACTCCTAGAACTAATAAATACTAAAAAGTATAGTTCTCATTTAAAAAAAAAATTTGAATCTGAATTGAAAAAACTCAAACCAACATTGACTAGTGACGTTTTTGAAATCATGTCGAGTAAATACACAAGATAATAGTTGTAATACAAACTCAATGAAAATTAAACTCATACAATTAGATATTACATCTTTACGAGTAGATGCGATTGTGAATGCCGCAAACTCATCACTGTTAGGAGGCTCTGGAGTTGATGGGGCGATTCATCGCAAGGGAGGCCCTGCTATTTTAGAAGCGTGTCAAAAAATAAGAGCCACCCAAGGAAAATGTAAGGTAGGAGAAGCAGTTATTACCACTGCGGGAAATTTACCTGCACAGTATGTAATTCATACTGTTGGCCCCGTTTGGAATCAAGGTGGGAAAGAAAAAGAAGAACTCCTTCAAAACTGTTATAAAAACAGCATGAATCTCGCCATAGAAAACAAAGTAAAGACCATAGCTTTTCCCTGTATAAGTACTGGGATTTATAGATTTCCAAAGCGACTTGCAGCGACGATTGCGATCAAAACTATAGAGAATTATAAAAATCAAAATACTATAGATAAAGTGACGTTTGTTTGTTTTGCAAATGAAGATTATGTCATTTATGAGAATATATTGAACAATGAAACTACACCTAAAACCCTATAAAGAACAACTCGAAAATTGGCCACAAGAAGGGCAACATATCATGGCACAATACGATGAAGAAAAAGTAATTGTGTATCAATCCTATCGACCAGCTATAGGTCATTTTGCAGCGGAGCATCAATATTTTGGAGGTCCTTTTAGTCTTTCTAGAATGACGTGGATTAAACCGAATTTCTTGTGGATGATGTATCGTAATGGCTGGGGAACCAAAGAAGGGCAGGAAGTAGTCTTGGCCGTTCACCTAAAACGAGCAGCCTTTGAACGCTATCTTTCGCTTGCTGTATATTCTAATTATCAAGAAAACAGGTACGGAAACCGAGAAGTATGGCAAAACGCCGTTAAAAGTTCGAATATCCGTTTGCAATGGGATCCCGATCATGACCCATATGGAGCAAAACTCGCACGAAGAGCGATCCAAATTGGTATTAGGAATAAAGAAATAATCGCCTATTCAAAAGACGATCTCCTAGAAATAGAGGATATCTCTGAATATGTCAGCGAACAATATACGCATGTACGTGCGCAAAAACTAGATAACTTGATGCTTCCCTCGGAGCGTCCATATACTCCTAAAGACCCTGAAGTCATAAAACACTTACAATTGGATGTGTAAATTTTTAAGTGTATTACGCTTTGATAGCACTCATTTTAAGCTTGATAACACCTATTTTATTCAGCATACGCATAATTAGATATGTGACATCGATTTCATACCAATGGACTCCGCCAAAATTAGCTCTCGTACTGTGTTTATGATGATTGTTATGATAGGCTTCCCCCATCATTAGAAAGTCAAAACGGAATAGATTTTTGGACGTATCTGTCGTTTTAAAATTTACGTACCCATAAATATGCCCAAACCAATTGATGATCACGCCATGAATAGGCGCCATCAAGAATAAAACAGGAAGCAATAACCATTGCCACCAAGCGGTCGTTAAAAATGCAAAAAGAAGCGTATAGGTAATGATCCAAAAAATACGAGAACCACGGGATCCTGCAAATTGGTCAAAACGCTTCCATTGCGGGATGTTTTTGGTGAATTTTTGATGTACCGTAATTCGTTTGTTATTGATGTCTTGGTAGATGTTTTTGGTTTTCCACATCATAGCAAAAAGGCTATTGTCATATGATGGAGAATGCGGATCTTTCTCCGTATCGGTATACGCATGATGCATGCGATGCATGATCCCATATCCATAAGCACTCAGATAACTAGGCCCTTGGCAAATCCACGTAAGAATAAACGTGATTTTCTCTGTTGTTTTAGACATCGTATACGTTTGATGTGCCGCATATCTATGTAGAAAAAAGGATTGAAAAAATAAACTTGCATACCACAAGAAACCCACTAAAATAAGGATCACCATAACTTTTTTTGCAAAGTTACAGTCGATACTAGCATCCCACAATGAACCTAGGTTAACTAATCCGCTTCCGGATACGACTTAATGCTTGCGGGGTGACACCAATATAGGAGCTAATATACTTTAAAGGGATTTCCTTAATGACTTCTGGGCGGTTTTTAAAAAGGTCTAGATATCGTTGCTCAGCAGTATAATTCAATAGGGTTTGTTCTCTTTTTGACTTGATGATAAACAACCGTTCGGCAGTGAGTCTTCCGATGAGATTACCAATTTGAGTAGTCTTATACACCTTTTGTAAATCGTCATACGTAATACTTAGAAGCGTTGTGTCGGTGAGGGTTTGTAGTTCGTAGAGCGAGGGCCTACGCGTTAAAAACGAATCATACGCACTAATAAATTGTTCTTTAAAACTAAACCCAAACGTGATTTCTTTGCTGGGTTCTGATTTTGGAATATAGAGACGCACAATCCCTGAAACAATAAAAGAGATGTGATTTTCGATAGTGCCGACGGGTAAAAAGGTGGTTTTTTTCGAAATCTCACGTCTTGTCAGTTTAGAAGAAAAGAAATCCCAATCTGCATCAGTGAGTTCTGAAATCTGATTCAAGTAGATTCGTACGGATTCTAAGGCTATTTCAGGGGTGTTATTCATGAGGATGCAAGATAAGTAACAACTCGAATATGTGTAGATAAAAAAGTATCTTTATGATTAAATAATACCTATGCGTAATTCTCCTTATACTTATGTATTGATTGGTGTCATTCTTATGATTGTGATATATGTATTCACTAATAAAGGATCAAATGAAACTACTGATGAAGAATACTATAATCAGATTGGTTTAAAATTAGATGGAATTGTAACGAATCAAAAATCTATTGATTATGGACATGGTTATAGTATTGTTACTATGAATATAATTAATTCGAACTTGATAACATACGATCAGCGAAAGAACTTAAATGCGCATTTGGGTGTTATCAATAACAAAAAAGCGAACATAGTATTTAACAGTACAGTTAGAATAGGGGATTCTATCGTAATTGACGTAAGAAATTATAAAATTTTCAGAAAAGGAAAACTCATCTCAGAAAATATATTGTCATTACCAACATCAGATTATTTTATGAATCCATTTCGCGATATAAATAAAAAAACAAGTCTTTAATTGATGTATTCCTTTATACGCTTTCGCGAAAGCGTATAGATCCATTTCTATATCTAAAAAATAATAACTTACAAACGACCTAATTCCTCCCGCATATTCACTCGCGCCTGTTTTTCATACAATTCTTGGTGTTTTTTAGTGTAAAAAATGGATGATTTGGCAAGTGTATATTCTAAAAACCGTTTGCGACCACGTTTGTAAAGGAACAGCGGTATGTTTTTATATTCTTTCTGGATCGCTTTACAGTACTGCTGATATACATCTTGAGAAGCTCCCAAAATCGATAAGTCCATATCTAGGAATAGTTGTGTTAATGGATCATCAGACGTATGCGTAGCCGTTGCGATAATGAGTTGATGAATGCTTTGCTGATGTGTCTCATCTATTCCTAACTTCGCTAACCAGAGAGTCGCATATGCAGCACTTTGATACTCATTGTCTTTTGCACTAGACACATAAATAACATCGTGAAACAAGGCAGTATGTGCGAGTATCATTCTTTCTGTATCCGATACCTCTGTCGATTGAATCTGATTAAATAGATCTTGTATATGGTTTAATGTGTGATAATGCCTATTTTTTTGAGTGTATTGTTTCTCTACGTGCTCAAAACATGCAATGGTAGAGTTGCTCTCAGTGAGTTGAGAGAGTCTAAGCCAGTGCTGATAGATATGTTTGTTTTCCATAGTTCAAAGTTGCGAACTATGACAATGATGGGCATTGATGTATGGTAAGATTTACAGTTGTTTGCGAATCCGACTTAACGATTCTGGCGTAACCCCAAGATAGGAGGCAATATAGTGATGCGGAATCGTATTGAGTAACGATGGATATAATTGCATAAAAGCCTCATAGCGATCTGTAGCCGTTTGGTATTGTAGGGATTCGATACGCTCCATGGCTAGGATATAATTATACTCAGCCATACGCCTTCCAAAGGTATTTAACGACGGGCTTTTATCGTAAAGGGACGTCCAATCCTTGTACGATATTGATAGTACTGTACCGGGAATAATACATTCAACAATCTCTACACTAGGTTTTTGAGTAAGGAGACTCACAAAAGAAGCTACAAAAGGGTTTCTGGATTCATAATTAAAATAACTCGTAATCTCTTTCCCATCTTCTATGCGGTAGACTCTATAAACTCCTGAAACTACAAAACGCAAGGTGTGACATACTTGTCCTTGTTTTATAAGTATGTCATATTTGTGGTAGGTCTCTACAGAAAGGGCGTTTTCGATGGATGCCTGATCTGTCTGGGAGAGTTCCACCTTAGAGGAAATAAAATCAAATAGTGTTTTTGTAGGGATAGACATTTTATAAATATAATTAATAATTTTCTGAGTATGCTTTCGCGAAAGCGGACTCAGAAAAATACCTCTTAGTGTGTATAGGAATAGGTTCTGTAAAAATATAGTATGGAATACTCAAAACGGGGCAAAGGGTCAGTTACTTGAAAATTAGGAACTCATAATAATGAAAGAAAGTAATGAGCAGTTATCTTTTTTGTATATTTAGATTCCCTTTTTTAGACAATTCCCCTTTTTACTATTTAAAATACCCAAAATAGTTTTGGCTATCTATTGTATGGTAGCTGTTCCTGTTTTGTGGTTTTATGACTTTTTTTAAAATTAAATGATAGCAGATTATGACTAAAAAGGCAAAGTTATACGGAACAAGTGCAAATGCGAAACAAATGAATGTTTCGTTACCTCCTGATGTTGCTTCTATGTTCGAATTAAAGGAGCACATAGAACTTTCAACCACCCGATCCCATAGCAAAGAAATCAACGTTGAGTTTGAAGAGAATGATCTTGTCGCTTTACAGTTTTCTGATCATACAGAGTGGATAGGGCATCCAGAAGATATTCAAGAGATTTATGATGAGCGTGTTCTCAACAAACGATCCGCTACCGATGATGATTATATTTTTGAAACTCAAATTTCTACGCAAGCCGATACGAGAGGTTCTGTAAAACAGACCGTTGTTAAGTTCTTTAGCATTTTTAAACCTAAAAAAAGTGTGGCTGCGAGCACCATGATTGCTTTGGGTGAGAAGTATGATCGCAAGGTGCAACCCAACCCAGGGTTATATGCCATAGATGAAAGTTTTAAAAGAGCACCCTTTACAAAAAACAAAGAACTCACGCATTATTTGCTGTTAATACACGGTACGATTTCTTCTTCTATAGATGCTTTTGGACAACTACAAGAGCGTGATACATGGGATACTCTACGGACGCACTATAAAAATAATGTGATCGCTTTTGATCACTATACCTTATCCGAAAGCCCTTTAAAAAATGCCTTAGATTTTTTGAAAGCATGTCCAGATGGCTGTAGTTTAGATATTATGAGCCACTCTAGAGGAGGACTTATCGCCGATATTTTGGCAAAATGTGACTATAACAATAATGAAAACCATGAAGTCGGTTTTAGTAAAAATGAGCAAGATATTTTTCTCAAGAAAAAAGAAAAAGCCATCGCTGAAGGAATAGAGGAACTTCAAGAATATGACTTAATACAAGAGATCAATAAACTCGCTCTTAAAAAGAAAATTACCGTTAATAAAATCGTTCGAGTCGCAGCACCAGCCAATGGAACGACAATTCTATCAGAACGTGTAGATCACTTCTTTAATCTTCTATTAAATACCATCTCCTTAGCGTTTGGTGTCAAAAACCCTATATATGGTATTGTAAAATCCTTTTTATTGGAGCTGATCAGTCAGAAAGATGATGCAGACGTGCTGCCTGGGTTAAATAGTATGATTCCGGGATCCTTATTTCAAAAAATGCTAAATGCAGCAGATACTAGTGTAGAAAGTGATTTGTATAACATTATTGGAGATGCTGAAGTTGGAGGCGTATCTTTTGAATCCTTAAAGGTCATCCTAGCAAATCTTTTTTATAGAGCAGCCAATGATTTGGTTGTAGATACCAGTAGTATGGTGCATGGAGTAAAACGTTTGGATGGGTATTATCTTTTTACCTCTCAAGATGCTCAGACCAATCACTTTAACTATTTTAAAAATGAGAATTCCTGTGAAGCTATTTTAGAGGCGTTAGCGCCCACAAATGCTGTTGCTAAGAATCTATATACGAAAGAGGTATATGCTAATGGTCAACGTGGTATTTTATTAGATAAATTATCTATGGCTGGGGTTCGTTATGAAGAGCCAGAAACCATTACTAGAGATGTATTGATCTTAATCCCAGGTATTATGGGGTCTACGCTCAGTGCAAACGGTAAGGATCAGTGGATTCAAATGCGAGCACTCAATAAAGGCGCTATTGTAGATAAGCTTGCTGTAGATGCTAAAAATGTCAAAGCCTCTGGGGTGGTAGAGAAGTTTTACAAGCAATTTGGCGATCACTTTTCTTCAAAATATGACGTCGTTTCTTATGAGTTTGACTGGCGAAAGTCGGTCTCTGAAGCTGCTGTTGGACTGGAAGCACTTACTAAAAGAATGCTCAAGGCAAATGTAAATGTGCATATTGTAGCGCACTCTATGGGTGGACTTTTAGCAAGACAGTTTATGATGGACTTTCCCGAAACATGGAATGCCTTTATGCAGCCCAAGAAAAATAAATTCGTCATGCTAGGGACTCCCTGGCTAGGTTCCTACCTGATCATGGAAGTTCTTACAGGGCATAGTCGTAGAGTGAAACAACTCGCTATGATTGATTTTAGAAATGACAAAGAAGATTTATTAAAAATCTTTTGGAAATTCCCAGGTGTTTTTGAACTACTGCCGGTAGAAGAAGTCACACAACGTAAGTTTTGGACGGCGACTTTTTGGAATGCTATAAAAAATAAAGCGAACTTAGATATTATTCCTAATCTCTCAAGTAATAAGGGCTCATTATCAAAGTTTAATGACTACAGAGCCAATGTTATTTCCTTTTTAAAAGACTTAGAAACCGAAGAAAAGAGTGATTTCTTTGATAAGATTTTTTATGTATGTGGAAAAGCAGACAAAACCGTTTGTGATTACTCCTTTAAAAACCGATTTTTATCCTCTCACAAAAAATTGGTGTACAAAGCCACTTCTCACGGAGATGGAAGTGTGACATGGAAAACAGGAATCCCAAAACAACTAGTGAATAGCAATAATCTGTATTACACGGATATTGGTCATGGGGAACTTGCTAATGAACCTTCTATTTTTGATGGGGTGATGGAACTTCTAGAAAGAGGTAAAACCAACAAACTAAGTACACAACCCACTTTGAGTAGAGGAGGAGCTGAAGTCATTACAGACGTTCACGAATATGTAGAACCTTTGGTAGATTCAGAAGCTGTTGTTGATGCTGTTTTTGGTACACAAAAACAAAAAAGTATACCCTCCGAAGAATTCCAAGTTACGGTTATCAATGGGGACTTAAAAGAATCATCCTATCCCGTGATGGTAGGACACTTTTTTATGGATCTTATTTTAAGTGCAGAAAAAGCATTAGATGGCTATCTCAATGATCGTTTGTCACAACGTATGGGAATTGGTCATTATCCAGGGAAAATAGGAGAGAGCGAAGTCTTCTTCAACCTTGGTACACAACCAAAAGGAGCGATTATCTGTGGTTTAGGGTCTATAGAATCCCTCACTCAATTCTTACTCTCTAAAACAGTAAAACTCGCCGCATTGAAATATGCGATGTTTATGCGCGATAACTATACCTTGCCAGAAGCAAAAAAATATGCCTCTGGAATATCCTTCATATTAATGGGAATAGGTTTTGGTAAACTCCCCATCGAAGAATCCATAAAAGGGATTCTGTTAGGCGTTGCTAAGGCGAACGAATACTTGAAAAATGAAGGTGCAAAACAAGGTTTAAAACCTATTAAAAACATTGAGATCATCAATTATTATGAATCGCTAGCAAGTCAAGCGTATTTCATATTAAGCAATATTAGACATGATGATGTACGTATTCCGTTTACACTCAATAAAGGAATCATACGAAGAACAGGTGCAAAGAAAAAGCAATCCTACGCCTCTGATAGTTACGGTACTTGGTATAATTTACACATTACGCATGTAAATACCGATGCGCATAATAATGGCTTTAAATATTATGCATCTAATGGATTAGCCAGAGTAGAAGAAGAGTTTATTGCTATAGACTTTAAAGACGTCCAACATATATTAGAGGCACAAGCCCATCTATCAAATTGGGATCAGCGTTTATCCAACTCCTTGTTTGCCATGTTAATTCCAAATGAATTTAAAGATGTCTTTAGAAACCAAGGAAACTTAATTATTAAAGTAGATAAAAAGTCAGCAGAAATTCCTTGGGAATTATTGCATGATTCTAAAGCAGGAGATATGCCTATCGCTGTGAGTTCTACCTTTATTCGACAATTAGTTACCTCTAATAGTGAGCGTTTTACGCGAGTCGCACTGTATAATAAGAATGTTCTTGTGATTGGAGACCCGATCTATAATGACGAGACATTACCACAACTTCCAGCTGCCAAAGCAGAAGCAGAGCAGGTGATCAAAGCTTTTGATGCACATTCATATGACACTTTTCCACTCATTAGGGCATCATCGTTGGCCATTACCAATGAACTTTATAATCAGCAATATAAGATTATGCACTTTGCTGGTCATGGTTTGTATGATATAGAAAACGGAAAAGTAGGGATTGCCATTGGTGATGGGATTTTTATTGATCCTCAGAAACTACGACAAATAGGCTACGTCCCTGAGTTTGTATTTATCAACTGTTGTTATTCGGGAACGATGAAAGAATCAGAAGATTCATTTAGTAGAAATCGATATAAACTGGCGGCCAATGTAGGAACCCAACTGATTGAAATGGGGGTTAAAGCCATCATTATTTCTGGTTGGGCGGTTGATGACGCTGCCGCGAAAGAGTTCTCAGAAACTTTTTACAATAATATGTTCCAAGGGTATAGTTTTGGAACCTCCGTTCAAAAAGCCCGTATGGCATGTTTCCAAAACCATCGCCGTACCAATACTTGGGGCGCTTATCAGTGTTATGGAAACCAATTTTACACCTTTAGTAACAGAAAACATAGTAAAAAGGACGCATTAGATTATGTCATAGACTCACAAGTGCACACCGATTTGGATAACTTATTGAACGAGATCAGGGATCGTAAAAACAATAAAAGTAGGACCCTTGAAAAGTTAAATCTGTACTTAGAAAAAGCAGAACGATCCAATCTTTTGGACGCCATTGTGCTAGAAAAAGAAGCGCTGATTTACAATGAATTAGATGAATATGAAATTGCGTTTCAAAAATTCAAAGAACTCTTTAAATATGGAAAAGGGACTTTTTCTATAGGCGCTTTAGAGCAATACTGTATTATAAAAACCAGGAGATTTACCAAGGAAACCCTCGAAGAGGACTTACGAGAGATTGAATTTTTATGCCTTATCGGCGAAAACCCAAGCCGATTAAACATCATTGCCAATGCCTATAAGTTTGCCTCTACAAAGTTCAATGTTAGGGCAAAAACCGAAAAGGCGAGTGCCATATCCTACCTTTCTAAAGCATTTGCTAATTATCAGAAAAGCTTTAGCGTTTCAAATGACCTGTACGATGCTGATTGCTTAGATGCGATTACTAATATGATTCTAATTGGGCATATCCTAGGTGGATTAGGCAACAAAACGCTGATTGATCACTTAAAAACCTGTGAAGCTTTTGTAGGTATTAAAGACATCAAAACCCATGTGTTAATGCTCTATAAAGATATTGGTACAAAAGAAAGACTTAATGTAGACTTAGATGTCAGAATTAGCATCGCAGAAGCAGAGTATGCTTTATTTCTCTTTAAAAATAATTTTGTCGCAGATCCAACTTTAGATATCACAACGAAGTTCAAAAATGTATTTGAACAATTATACAGTCCAAGGTATATACAAATAGAATTATTACAAATAGGATTTCTAGAACATTATAATACAGATGAAACCATAGCAGTGCAATTAAAACACATGAAAGAAGAGATAGAAAAACTTAAAGTGTGAAACTGATTTTTTTTAAAATATTGTAATTCAGTTAAATAAATAGTATTTTTAAAAAAGCTATATTGGAAAAATCATAAATGGCATATTCTCATAATTTTTTAGAAGGCTACACTGTAAAGGTGCCGCGTATTGATGATGTAGAAGAAGAACGGTTCAGGCATGAAGATTTTCAACGGGAAGATTATTACTTGGAGTATTCTAATTATAGTGTATTACAAAGTCCATTTCGGAAATTTCCTTACTATACGGCTGCCAATATTGATGGGGCGTTATTTAAATCGATAAAGCGGAAAGATCTTTTTTCAGGAAGTGATTCATGGAAAAAAGATGATCGGATTCCAGAAGCACATCAATTAGGTCAAGAATTGTATGGGGCAATACGAAGTGATTTTGATAAAGGACATTTGACTAAACGAGAAGATGTACAATGGGGTAGAGATGAAGAAGTAGCAAAAAAAGCAGCTATTTCAACGTTTTATTACACCAATGCAGTACCCCAAGTAGATCGTCTAAATAGAGGCGTGTGGCGACGTATAGAAGATTATATCTTACATCATGAAGTAGTGAAACAATCACTTAAAATTTCATTGATAACAGGCCCTTTATTATTAGATACAGATCCGGATTTTGTTACTGATGTAGGAAATGAAACAATCCAAATACCTACCTTATTTTATAAAGTAGTGTATTACATACGTGAAGGAGAACTTTATAGAACAGGGTTTTTAACCAGTCAAAAAGAACTGCTACGACGCCGTAGAATTGTAAATCCCGTCGTAAGAGGAGAGGTGTTAGAATCACATGATTTATTTCAAGATTTTAAAGATGCAGAGACCTATCAAGTACGGGTTTCTTTTATTGAAAATTTAGGGGGTTTAACATTCCAAGATGCCAAAGAATCCTATATAGAAAACACCCCAGAAGAACTCATATTAGATGAAATTGATGTGCGATCAGAACCTTTAGAAACGACACGAAGTCGTTCGGCAACCACGACGCACTCTAGAACGAATTTAATACTATAAGATACTTATTTTGAAAACAATATTATTCATAAAAATTAATCCTATAGGGACCATCAATCTTCGATTGGATGAAGAAGAGAAGGCGCTAAGAGAGGTTTTGTATGTAAGTGCGCATAGAGATGAATTTGCTTTTGAATCTAGAGGTGCGGTTACCACAAATGACTTGCATCAGTACTTAGAACAAATTAAGCCCACTATTTTACATATTTCTGGTCATGGCAATAAAGAAGGTGTCCTGTTTTTTCACGACAGTGAAGGTCATAAAAAAGAAGTGCCGGTATTAAAATTTTATGGTTTTTTAAAAAACTTTGATACTCATTTAGAAAGTGTTTTTCTGAATGCATGTTTTAGTATGTCAGGTATAGAAACGATTACAACTCCTAAATTTCATGTCATCGGTATGAAAGATGAGGTGCCTAACGATACTGCACTCTCTTTTGCTAGAGCATTTTATACATCACACTGTAATGGTAAACCTGTTAAAGAATCTTTTGAAACCGCTAAAGGTGTTGTTGGGATGGATGGATTTCAAGAAGAACTCATTCCAAAATTTATAAAAAGCACAAAAGAACCAACGGAGACGGTTGAAACCACAAAAAATACAGAAACCCCAGTAGAAGCTACTACACCAGTAGAACCAGTAGAAGAAGTTTCTTTAGTCCCATTACAAAGCATTCTTTTAATAAAAAAGAATAGGACTAAGGATATACGCTTTTATTATACCATAATTGCCATATTGATTGTCACTTCTATTGTACTTGTAGGGACTCCTTTTTTGATTTCTCTAGTTGCTAGTGAAAGGGTAGAGGTAGAGCCACTTCTCTCTTCTATAGGAGGTTTGCCATTATTTACTTTAAAATGGCCTTTTGATAAACTAGAACGGATCAAGAAAGCATTGGAATCTATTATTATTTTAGAAAATCAACATCCACTTTCTCACCAAATGACAGAAGCTCAAAAAGTAGAATTTAATGATCAATTTAGAAGGATTTTAGAAGCAAAATTATAGATAATGGGAACTCAATTAGATGATAAAATACAAGAACTAGAATCGTATCGTAAAAAGAGGAATTATACGATATTAACATTAGTACTTGTCATTCTGGGAATTTTTGCTGCTTTATTTATTACAGCAAATTTTCTTAATAATGAAAAAACGGAAGCATTAGATAAATCTAATGAAACAGTCCTTGAAGAAATAAATGCAGAAAGAGTACTTGTTGATAAAAAGAATAATAAGGATTCTATTATTAAATATACGTCAGAGGTATACGTAAGAGAATTAGAAGTAATTAAACAAAAAATATTACGAGGAACTACTCAATCTGAACGTACCAGTATTGTTAATTCTATAGACTCTATGCAAAAAATTGCTTTACAAGTGTCAAGACTAACGTCAGATACCGTTCCTTTTAGATATTATAGACGTCCTAATGATAATAGCGAGGTAATCTTAAATATTGTAAAAGCGAGTAAAACACCTCATTTTGAAATAGATTCCATTTATGAAGTAAATGATGACAAAATGGTAAATACTCTTTACTATGGAAGTCTTGTAAATAAACTGTACGTAGACTCACTTGTGGCAAAACTTAGAAGCAAAAATGTTCTTATTAAAAATGTAAAACAATTTAAAGGGAAACGAGGCAGTGACTGGAAAAGAGTGACAGTACAATTAGAGTATGAAATAGATTCTTCTCAAATAGGGATTAATAAAAATAATATATGGAACGTTAAATTTTATTCTTACAAACCAAATAAAGCAACAAAAGAAATAGCGAGACGTACACTTGTTGAGAATGGCTATAACCTCGAGCTTTTTCCTGATTGGGAACGTAAATTGTCTTTTTTCTCAGATTATCCCGTAATATTATTTTATGATCCAAAAAATGAATCTAAGGCAAAAGAGATTGCAGAAATGCTTAATAATGCAACAGGATTGACCTTTGTTACGGAGTCTGGCGATGGTCTTGGTGTTTCAAAAGAAGACAAAGCGCATTTATTTATTGTTCATTATAATGGTTCTTAAATAGTTGAATTATTAGTGAGTTTTCACGTTTCTGCCAGCATGTAGGAGCATACTACAGCAGATAGGAATGAATGGATTTATATTTAAGATTAAAAAGGAACCAACGTATATAGACTATGCAGGATGTAAACACCCTAGAAGTTTTAGATTTATTTTATCAACGATTTGATTCTTTTCAAACATTATGGACAATATACAGCACAGTCGTTTTTGGGATCCTTGCAGCCTTAATCTCATTTCCAAAACATTTAAATTCAAAACTGACTAGAATTATACTCATAGTCGGCTTTTTTTCTTTTACGCAGGCAAATTTAGGTGCGCTTTTAGGGGTGCAAAGTGATCGAGTTCATTTGCTTAAAGAATTAAAAAATAAAAATCAATGTGATCCTTTAGAAGTTGTTACATTTTCTCAATATGTTGCCAATCTATTTAAAAGTGAGACTGTTAACAATGGAAGTCTAGGAATTAAAAACCTTATTTGTGAAAAGAAATTACAATCAAAATCTCTCATTACTCTTTTTCATAGATTTCAAGATATACTCATCATTTTTTTGATATGGATTTTACCAAAAAGTCTTATTCGTATTCAGTTATTTAAGAGTATTTCCAACCTTACTATTAAAATTAGGGGGTCTAATTTACCAAACCCTGTCATTAGTTGGGATCAAGGAAATCGTATTTGGGTGTTGGAGGAGAATGTAGAGGTAGGAATTCAAATCAAGGACCAACCAGAAGTATATCAATTACAGATTCAAGAGAAATTTAATTTTGATTTGGCAACCATTCCTCGGTTTTTATGGGTGTTGATAGCGCCTTTTGAACTTTCGATCATCGCGCCTTTAGTGCATGATTTTTTGTATGTTAAAAAGGGAAAACTGTTTATTAAACATGATCATCAGATTACAAGCGAAATCACAGATACCCCTATATACATAAGCCGTTTAGAGACTGACCGCATCTTTTTAGACCACATGAAGCAGGAAGGTGTAGGCAGGTTAAAACGTTATGTATGTTATTATGGGGTCCGTTGGTTTGGGGGTATGTTTTGGAAAGAAGAATGATAGTTATTATTCCTTTATCTCATCTAGAGCTGTTTTAAATTCATCCCAACTTACTTGTTCGTCACCATCTTTGCTGTAGCCTTCTATAAGTTTGCTAGCTACAAAACCGCGGATAAGTCCAGAAATCTCAGCCTTTTTAAGGAGCCTTACAATTTCCTTTTTTGATAAAGAGCCATCACCATCTTTGTCAAAGAATGCAAACGCATCTTTTGGGTCGTTAAAATCTTGGGTGATTAGTGTTTGTAATTTCCCTAGAATCATATCTTTTGTAGCCATAATGGATGTTTTATTAAAAGTTTATAGCAACAATATAGAAAATAATACGAGTTTTTTATTGTAATTATCTATGAATATTAGATGTATACGTTTATAAGATAGGAATGGTGGTACCTTGTATCATAATGTAATTTCCTGCTATGGTATTTTTATGGCTTTTCGCGAAAGCTAAATGTGTAGAGGCTAAAAAAAATAGAATACATTTGATAATTTAGTCCCTTTATAGAAAGTATATCAATGAAGTATCTATCCCTTATTCTATTCCTAGTGTTTAACACGTCGTATTCACAAATTTTTGTAGATGATGTAGAACGTGTAGAAACCGTTGTTATCGAGTATAAAGTTGATGAAAAAGGAAAACGATATGATGTTGCGATTAATAAAGAATTTACAACTTACTTAGATAAAGATTGGCAACTTGGCTGTCTGGATCACTTTAATAATGCAACAATGCGTTTTTCTATGAAAATGGCAAATGGGGAATGGAAAAATGCTTATTATTTTGTGAATTCAAAGTACAAAATAGCTAAGCTATCTGAGAAAGATAAGACCAGATGTAATGTGTTTCGTAAGGGAACATATACGTATGAGTCCTTGCTTTTTAATAACACTAAAATTATAAGGCGTAAAAGAAAACAAATCGAGAAAAGCCCTGAAAAAGACCAACGGCAAATGTATAAGATTGATTGGCTAGACGATCATATATATACTTTAACAGCTTTAAAACTTCCGTTAGAAAAGGATCAACATAAAATTGGGCGTGTCATTAGAGTAGAAATTATTGAAATTTTAGATGATAACACATATTTATACAAATCATCTTCAGAAGATACACCTAAAGTTATTTTTGGCATCATTAAAAAGATTACTGATTAGTAGATTTGCACAAGTTTTGCTTTCTCGAAAGCGTCCACATTCTTTTTCAAAGTCTTACGTCTTTTGTCTTTCTAGAACATGACTCCTTCCTTTTATAAAATATATAGTTACTTTTGAAATTAGATATGAACTTTCAAGATCAGTTATTATTTTTCTTTAGTGCTTTAGGTGCTTTTAATGGACTTTTCTTAAGTCTATATTTTGCGTTTTTCATAAAGAATAAGAGTCGGTCTATGTATTTTCTAGCCGCTTTATTATTTGTGATTAGTGTGCGTGTGACAAAATCTGTGTTTCTCACCTTTTATCCAGGTACTTCGAGTACGTTTATTCAAATAGGACTTACTGCGTGCTTATTAATAGGCCCATTTCTTTATCTATATACAAGAATTACTATTACGCCAGATCGAGTAGGGAAGTGGCGCTGGATGCTTCACGTGGTTCCAGTGATCGTTTTTATGATTATTATAGGGTATTTGTACCCATACAGAGAATACTGGCGTATGTGGCAACGTGTGCCTCCAAATATTTTTGGCGTCATCTTAACTTTGCAATGGTCACTGTATGTAATCACTGCTATATACGAAGCCAGAAAATCGTTTCAAAAACTATTCTCAAAAACAGAGAAAATGACCACCCTAGATTATTGGATTGTTAATATTGTGATAGGTGGTTTTCTGATCTGGTTAGCGTATAATACATCTTCGTATACATCCTATATTGTTGGGGCATTATCATTTTCGTTTACGTTTTATATGACGTTAATGATTTGGTTTTTTAACCGTAGAAAAAATGCATTGTCATTTCTTTCTCCCCCTGTAAAATATGCTAATAAGAAGATTGCAACCAAAGAAGCAAGTTCTATAGCAGATCGATTAGATATCTTATTTGATAAAGATCAAATTCACACCAATCCGGATCTAAAACTTTCTAATGTGGCGAGTCAACTTGAGATAAAGCCGCATGCATTATCTCAATATCTCAACGATAATGTGGGGATGAGTTTTTCAAATTACATCAATAAACATCGTATTGATACGGCTGCAAAAATGCTACAATCTAACGATCTTCTTACCCTAGAAGCAATAGGAAATGAATGTGGTTTTAAATCCAATTCTACCTTTTATGCTGCTTTTAAAAAGAATAAAGGAGTGACGCCTGCTCAATTCAAAAAATCTCTGAAATAGCTGTTTTTTTCTTCGGAATTATAAATCTGTAGGTTATTGGTCTACAAAATCAGCCCTTTTTTAAAGGTATCTAATAGATTTGTAATGTCTTTGCTGTACAGAGACGTACACATCAAATATTCATCAAAAATACTAACACACGTATGAAAAAGATATTTTTAATCATCCTAGTATGTATCGGAATTCAAAACAGCATCGCACAATCTGATGATGCGTTAATTAGAGAGACATTAACCAAATACATAGATGGATCTACAGGCGGGCAACCTGCATTATTAAAAGAAGCATTTCATCCAGATCTTAACCTGTATTACGTAAAAAACAATGCCGTTGCAACCTGGTCTGGTGTTGCGTATATCGCAGATACGAAAGAAGGGAAGCCGACAGGAGAAAAAGGGAAAATTTTATCGATCGATTATGAAAATAATGCCGCTGTCGCGAAAGTTGAAATCTCTCACCCTAATAGCCCGACGCCATACATTGATTATTTTATGCTATTAAAAACCAACGGCACATGGACAATTATCCATAAAATGTTTACAAAGAAAGTCGCAAAGAATTAACCTGAATAAGATACCTATGAAACCATTCATCACGCTGTTTTTATTGATTATTGTGTTTTTACAAACGAATGCACAAAGCACATCCCAAGATCAACGTTTATTAGGTCTTGATCAAGAAGTACAAGATTTAATAAAGCAATATCATACCGCTGGCCTTGGTATTGCTGTTATCTACAAAGATCAAGTGATCTATCGCAAAGGATTTGGATACCGAGATCTTGAAAAGAAACTTCCTGTAGATGTAAATTCTGTTTTTGGTATTGGCTCTGTAACAAAATCATTTACAGCAAGTTTGTTAGGAATTCTTGAAGGTAGAGGTCAATTAAAAATAACAGATTCACCTAGGAAGTATATTCCTGAATTATCCTTCTACAATAAAACTATGGATGATTCCATACAACTACATCATTTAGTATCTCATTCTTCTGGAATGCCCAATATAAGTACAGAATGTTCTGCGGTATTATTTGGCACATCAGATAAGAATGATTTGGTCACACGTTTACACTATTTACCGCCAACGGCTAGTGTAGGAAAGGAATTTTTGTATAATAATCTTATATACACACTTGCTGCTATTGTAACTGAAAGAATTACGACGCATTCTTGGGAACAAAATCTTTCTGATTTGATATTTAAACCATTAGAAACAAAAAACACCTACGCAGATATATTTACTGCGGCAAAGGACCCCAATTTTGCTTATGGATATGCTGTGGATAGCACCAATACGCCCAAACGAGCATTACCAGAGCATATCCCAATGCGTTCTGCTGCAGGAAATATATACAGTAGTATAGATGATATGTCAAAATGGGTGTCTGTATGGATGAACAATGGTTACTATGGTCATACTCAACTCATACCAGAAACATATATCAAAAAGGCAATAAGTCCGCAACAACGAATGTCAACCGATACCACAAAAACGGCACAACATTACGGCTATGGATGGATCATAGGTGAATATAAAGGATACCAAAAAATAGAGCATTCTGGAGGCATTTCTGGCTATACGTCCAATGTTGTTATGTATCCCTCAGAAGAGTTGGCTATTGTTGTTTTAACCAATCAAACGGGATCTAGTATCGCTTTTAACATCACTGACCGTATCACCAACCGTTTATTAAACATAGCATCACCAAACGAAACAACTCATGAAATACGGTTCTCAAATACGTTTAATATTGCTCCAGAAACGACCCCCACGATAGTAAACAAAGATCACCTACCTTCTCATGATTTGCAAGCATTTACAGGCACTTATTACCATCCTGGGTATAGTGAATTTACCATATCTTACGACCAAGGAACCTTATATGCCACGTTACCCTTTACAAAATTTCGACTAGAACATCATGAGGACAATATCTTTGTAGATCACTTTACAGAAGAAATGCCAATGGTGTATTGGAATTTTCTACAATTTAATTTTCAAGCGAATACTAGTGGAGAAATTAATCGCGTTTTGATGAATATAGATGAAGAAGCTGTTATTTTTAAGCGTGTACGCTAATCATATGTGCCATATTGAATAGCAATAAGGGAATCGATCAGTAAGTGAGTACTGATTCGTAGGTTTCGTACTTCGGCTGTGCACTTCGACAAGATCAATGTGACACTTAGCATAAACCTCTTCGTCATTAGATTTCGCGAAAGCGTACGCTGAAATTTCAAAAACGATAAAGGATTAATTAGTCACCACCAGTTGCTGTCCGATCCTAAGCGTACTTGTTTTCTTTATGGAGTTTTCCTTACAAATCGCTGTGATGGAGGTTTGATGCTTATTGGCGATTTTAGAGAGTGTATCGCCTTTTCTGACGACATATATTTTCTTTTGCTGTTCTTTGTTTTCAAGCGCTTCATCATAAGTCGTTGAAATGACCATAGACGTTTGCCGCTTAGAACTGTGTAAATATGGAGTCACCCATTTTCGATTGACCCAAAGTTCTTGGTTTCGGATACTATTTTCTTCATCAAATTCGAATAAATATTCTGGATTGATATACACCCCTTTATAACTTACAATAAGATGCAAATGACTGCCTCTAGAATTTCCTGTATTTCCACCTTTTCCAATAACGGTGCCTTTGGTTACGATATCATCTACTTTTACAGATTGCTTAGAAAGATGCCCATATACCGTTTCTAGGCCGTTCTCATGCCTAACAACGACGGTCTTGCCCAATCCAGGAAAGGTTTTGACTGCACGTACTTTACCATCAAACATCACCATCACATCATCACCAGTAACTAAATCTATATCAATGCCTTTATGGGCTCTTCGATTACGCCATCCATAGCGAGAAGTCACTACTTTTTTATGAGCCACAGGCGAGGCGTAGGTGCTATCGCTAAAGGTAATCCCAAATGGGTAGGTAAGTTGATACTCTCTATACGGATTAAAATGTGTCGTATCCCAGTACTCCGTCAGAAAAACGTGACGTAAGCTATCCTGCGTTTGCTCTTGAATGATAGCTGTGATGGCTTCAACTTGTGTGCTTAGAGAAATAGAATCTAGCTTTACTAAGCGTTGATCGATCATTTGACTGTATCCTTGATAGGTACTAATACAAATAATAAATAAAAGAATGCGTTTCATAAAATAAATAATGTAGGGATACTATATATGAGTGTATGCTTGTCTAAATACGTAACGTAAATACCTTTGGATTATGATATATTTTATTTTTCGAAATATTTAAGAGGGTTCAAGCTTTGTTTATGATGTTTTAATTCAAAATGTAAGTGAGGGCCAGAAGAATTACCCGTCATACCTACATAGCCTATCACATCTCCTTTTTTTACAGATTTCCCATAATTTGTATTAAAACCTTTAAGATGTGCATACCACGTTTCATACCCATCTTGATGTCGGATTTTAATGAGATTACCCCATGCGCCAACTTCTCTAGATAGAAAAACAGTACCATCTGCAGTTGCAATGATCGGGGTGCCTATGGCAGCTCTGATATCTATGCCTGTATGTACTTTTGCTTTTTTAGTAGTTGAATCTTTTATAGTTTCATCAAAAAAAGCGGTAATCTGCTGTGTTGAACTTTCTTCAATAGGAAAAGCAAACGTAGGTGTGACCTCCGTATATTCTATGACCTGCACGACATCTTGTAAAATAGGATGCTCAGTTATTGGTTTTGTAAAAGCGATTAAGCATAATGCGCCTATCGGAAGTAGCAGAAAATACAGTAGCTTTGAACGGTTATGAGAGGTCTTTCTGGTCATCATGTCTATACGTTTTTTGAGTATGGGCGTGTTAAAATAGCTGTAGAGCTGATTAGGTCTCTTTATTTCTAAACTTTGTGCAATTAATTGTAAATAGTCAGACGTTTTTACATTTTTGCTAAGTACATATTGATCTGCTTGGTATTCGTGAACAGATTTCAAGGATTTTCTGTATAGATATACCAACGGATTCCACCAAAAGAAAGCGATGTATATTTCTAGAAGTACAATGTCTACAGTATGTCGCAATTGACCGTGTGCTTTTTCGTGAGCGATGATTAAAGAATCATACGTCATTTTTTCTGGAACGAATATCCAATTGAAATACGAGAAAATATTAGAAACCGGAGCTTCATAAAGCACCTGATCATCGCAATGAATTGGAGTTGCCTGTTTTTTAATAGAAAACAAACGGTACATACTTATACAAAATCGAAATAAACAGATCCCAACACCTAAGAAATACATACCATAGATAAGACTCCCATAGTTAAAAGAATTTACATTTAAATGCGGATCTACAGTCGGTACCATAGGCGTCGTGATGGCCGTCATTTGCGCTACTAATTGCGGTATTTCTTGGATAGGATGTACCATAGGCGGTACGATGTGTGTTAGTAAGGGGAATGCTATAGATACAGGAAGTATCGCTAGCAAAACAATTCTATTAAGCGTATGAAATGTCAGTGTACGCAATCCCCAATGATATACGATGTAAAGCACTGAAAAAACAATGAAGACTTGAAAAAGATATCCGAACATATTAATTGCCATTTTGTTTTAAGCGTTCTATTTTTTCTTCGATCATACGTTTCATCTTTTCCAATTCGGTAAGATTCATGTCTTCACCTTCGGTAAAAGATAAAGCAAACGTACTCACAGATCCACTAAAGAAATTTCCAATCACATCTTTGATATGTCCTTTAAAATAAGCGTCTTTAGAAATCGTAGGGGAGTACTGTCTTATTTTTCCGAAGGTGTCATATTGTAAAAACTCTTTTTTGACCAATACCCGTACTACTGTAGAAATAGTAGTGTAGGCAGGCCTAGGTTCTGGAAATGCATCTACAATGTCTTTGAGAAATGCTTTTTCCAATTTCCATACATATTGCATGACTTGTTCTTCTGCCTTGGTAAGTTCTTTCATAGGGCAAATATATAACTTTTTTTACACTATGACTATAAATATAGTCATATAACTATATTTATAGTCGTTAAATTATTTAGTTATTTTATTTTCAGATTGTTAGGCGGTGTTTAAGGTTGCTAAAAACAAAGGCAGAAGCGTACATACGTATTCAATTCTTTCTTTGTATGCTTTCGCGAAAGCGTATAAAAATAAAAGATCAGCATACATAAGCAGGCTGATCTCTTTCAAAAAATAGGTGTGGTGCGGACTTATACTAAAATGAAATAATTAACAACAATGTCCTGCTGGGCCGCATGCCAGTCCAAAATAGCAATCGCTATCAGAGTCACAGTATATTAATATACCTCCATGAATCTTTGTTTGTTGCTTTTTGTTCAATTCTTGGACACCTTCTGCGTTTAAAATGTTTTTTAACATGATGAATAGTTTTAAATGATTGTACTGGTGATTCTTTTAAGACATTCACAATAGTCTACTAAAACTGATATAACAGTTGTTCTATCAGAGTTGCTGTTCTGATTTTGATATGATGTAGGCTATATACATCTTCCATTTACGCATAAAGTGCCCGGGCTGCAAGCGATAAAGAAACAAATATCAAATCTGTTTCCTCCATTAATCTTTTGCTGTTCTTGTGGAGTTATTTTTTGAACTCCTTTTAATTTTTTGATGTTTTCTAACATAATGAATTGATTTAAAAATGGTGATTACTGTGAACATTTAAAGACACTCACAGGGTATGTCTTTTACATTGTGTCATAAAGGACAGAAAGAGCTGAAAACTTGATAAAATTCACCTCAAGAAGTTTTTACCTTTTCAATCAGCTCTTTCATTATGAGTCCCTGATGATTGATGTATTAAAAGCCTTGAGGTGAGGTGTTTTTAGATTATTTTTTAAGTAGTGATTTTGTGTATGTTTGATCTCCTATTTTTATTTTATAGTAATAAAGACCAGGGGATAGGGGAGGGTTCTGAAATTCAAATAGCGTCGTTTGATCAGATTTTGTAGATAGCGAAGTATTACTTTTATATAGTTGAACACCTGTCGTAGTGTATATCGTTACTTCTGCATGTGTCACTTTTTGAATCGTAGGACTTTTTATATATAGAACCGATGCTATTGGATTTGGAGACACTTCTATTTCGGGTTGTTGTGTATGATTTGATGAATAGTTTACTACTATAAATTGACCGTGTAATTCATCAACTTTTATCATATGTGACCCAAAAGTACCCGCTGTTCCATCAGATGAATCATAATACAAGTTCATCATAAGAGGTTTCGTGCCTGGATATTCAAATATGAAAGCTTCGTTGTTTGGGCTTACAGGGAGATCTTCATCTTCCTCATCATCTATAGGTGGGATTACAATAGGTCTTAGACCTCCTTCATTAGTAATGAGAGGTAGGTCAAAATCTACAAGTTGGTGATATCCTAGTACAAAATATAAGGTATCATTCAGGGGTATAGAAGATTCATATTTAAGACCTATTCGAAAACCAACTTTATCTTCAATAGTAAAGGTCTCATTAGGGTTATATCTAGCAAATTCTAACCAATATTTTTGCTGTAGTTCTGGGACTCCTGTATTGTTTGTCACTAAGGTATCTCCAATGTGGATTACAACGGGGTATCTATGGGCATATCTATGTGGATTATTATTTTTCTGAGCGTGTGTAATCGTAGTTAACGATATGATTATTAGAAAGATGAAGTTTTTCATGAGATTGAATTTTTAAGGTGAATTCAAATATACAGATCACTTTATTACTGTATGAATCTCAAAAAATCAAATTTATAAATTTGACATTTTAACTATCTTTTTTAGTGGCTAGTTGCTTGGTATAATAAGAAGGTGTTAAGCCGGTGTGTGCTTTAAAAGCTTTTGTAAATGTATTAATACTTTTATACCCTATTTCTTCAGATATAGCTTTTAGGGTATAGGCTCTAAACTTAGCGTTCTCATTGAGTTGGATCAATACATATTGGATTCTAAGTTCGTTGAGATATTGATTAAAAGATTGTTTTTTATACGTATTTAATGCCTTTGATAAATAGGAGGTATTTGTATCAATAAGTTTAGCCGTATTGTATAAATTACAATCTAGTTTTATGAAGAAATTTGAAGCCTCTAAGGTTGTTAATTTATCAATGATTTCTTTTGCCCGATCATCTTTTACTTGTATGCCTTCATTTTTATCATTTGTGATGACAGAAGTCGTCGTTTTTACGTCTTTTAAATCTTTAATAATCTTTTGAAATTTCCGCTCATTTTCATTGATTTTTCTCTTATAAAGTATCCATGATATACACAATAGAAGTAACATTCCTATAGCTATAGAAATGGCTATTTTCTTTTTTCGCTCTTGTTTTTCTTTTTCTAGATCCAATTGCTTATTGTAATCTTCTAATGTTTTTACATCATTATCAAACAATAAGTCTCTGGTTTTTGTTTGGTTTTCTAATTGTAATTTATTGAGTAGGTTACTTTGATTTAAGAAAAACAACTGTTGATCTTTATTCCCTTGTACTACTGCAATTTTAACTCCTAAGTCATACATTTCTATAATCTTATCTGTTTTATAGTTTGTTCCTATAACATCAAAATTATTTTGTAATAACTGCATCGCTTTATCATACGCTTGTGTCGCATAAAAGCATTGTGCTAAATAATAATTTGTAATTAATATATTGATATCCCTATCATACGCACTAAGGAATTGCTTTGCTTTTTGTAAATAATCAATAGCGACTTCGTATTGGCTTTTTTTGTAATAAACATTTCCTATATTGAGATAAAAATCTCCTTGATATATCGATAAATTATATACTTTAGAAAGCTCAATTCCTTTTTCATACGTCGTAAGGCTTTCATCTAAAAAGCCTAATTCCTCTTGACTTTTCCCCTTTCCTAATAAAGTACTTAGATACGTTTGTTTATAGGTAGGTGTTGTTTTGTCATCGACCGTATCTAATAATGATAGTGTTTCTGTATATACGTTTAATGCGTCTTGATATCTTCCTAATTTCACACGGATATTTCCAATATTGGTCAGACAAACTAACACTGTAGCTGCATTTCCAGTGCTTTGAGAAAGTCTTTGTGCTTCTTGATAGGGGGCTAGCGCCTTATCATAAATCCCCAATTGAAAATAAATACTCCCCAATAATACCTGACTGCTTATAATATGTGTTGTATCCTTTGCTGTTATAGCCGCTTGTAATGATACCTGAGAGTATTTTGCAGCATTGTTATAATCGGAAAGGACATTATAAAAATAGCCTAGTCTATATGCCGAATAAATTTGAATTTTTAAATCATTGGTCGTGATTCCCCTTTCTAAAAATAGCCTTTGATATGCGATTGCGCGCACCGTATCTTTATCTACACGCATGGTCTTATTGAGTAATCGTTTAATGGCTTTTACAGAGTCCGAAGACGTAATAAATACTTTTGTAGAATCTGATACAATAGGCGATACTTTGACTTCTTGTGCTTGCGGGTATATAGTTTGCACAAAAAATACAAAGATGAAACAAAGACGATAGTACATATTTGAAAATTAAACAGTTACTTATATAGACGCTTAAAATTTTAATATGTATCAATTTTTATGCAAAAAATGGATAAAACATTATTTTTCAGTACTTAAAGCTTGTATGCACGTTTATTTGATCTTGTATACGCTTTCGCGAAAGCGCATACCATTTGAATAAATTAGTGTAAATAATTGTATATTTTGAGAACTTTATGTTTAAAACAATCAGTCTTTGCAAAAAATACAAAATATAGAATCTATTTCTATGTTTTTATACAATAGTTTACATGGCTTTAATCATACATTTACACTATGATAAAGCAAAAAAACATGAAAAAAGTAACTTATTATTTTCTGATATGTATAGGAATTGCCCTCATCTATAGTTGCGAAACTTCTGATGACGCTCCTCAATTTTTACAAACAACAGTACAAGGGCAGGCGATAGATCAAGAACGCAATAGCGTGTATACAAATGATACTATTATATTATCTGCCAACTATATATGCGGTCAGGGCTTTACTTCCGGAGGTTGCTATGAATTTATAGCTTCTACTGTAACCGATGCTGATGGGAACTATGAATTTACATTTGATTATGATGTAGATAAGGGATATACTGTAACACGTGTCTCTCAACATACATATTATGAACAAGCAGAAGAACTACCTAGAATCGAACCAGGAGAAATCAATACTATTGATTTTATAGGTTGGCGTCCTATCATCTTTAAAGTAGATGTTGCTATTACAAATAATGTATTTCCAGATTTAGGGTTGAATTCTAGAGATGATAACAACTTAGTAACAAGCTATCCATTTCCGTTTTTTAGAATACCCGAAGAAAATATAGAGACTACCGTGTATTTGCATGGGAAACCTAATACACAAATGAGTCTCTCTTTTTATTATACTGATGATAATACAGAATACAATTACCACGAACGTAGAGAAGTGATCCATACAGTTGTTCAAGACACGATTTCACTATCTTATCAGGTAGATTGTAGTACTTTTTAAATCCTTTTTTACGGTCGATAAGAATGTGTGAGCTCTCTAAAAAAATGTATACGACATAAATCTAAATTCTTGGAATACTCATCTCAAAATCAAATAGATTTTCAGGATCATAATTTGTTTTTATTTCGCGTAGTTTTTTAAAATTAGCTCCATAATACATTTCTAAGAGGTCAAGACGCCCTACAGGGGTTTCTGGATGAGGCACTAATGATTGATCTACAAAATTGATAAAGGCATTTTCTATATGAGGTAATAGGTTTTTCCTGAAATCTACCACCCATTTTACATAGATACGATTGCGTTCTTCATTTGTAAATGCATTTCCAGCATCATCCCACCAGCATTGTATCTGTAATAAGTATGGTTTTGTAGGAAACGCAAAAGCACGCTGTTCAGGATGATGCGTTACTGCACCTCCTAAACAATGAAAACTCATATAGCTACTTACATCTGCATAAAAACAGGTACGCCCTAAGTATTCATAGATAGCATCTACCAACGCATGATGTTCATGGGTTGTGACTGCTTTTGGAAATCCTGAAGTTACTTTATGAGGATGAGGACGATCACAGGTAGAGGCTGGTGCATCAGGAAGTACTCGAAGGTTACGATCTCCACAAGGCGTATGAAGTACAATAGGATTGTGTATAGGCGTTGTAGGGTTCACAAATTCAGATACCATACTTTGATGCCTTGAAAGCGAAAACGTTTCTTGTTGGGTTGCAAGGACTCTTTTACTAGATTGATGATGCGTTTTTTCAAGAAGGGAAACAAAATCACTTTCTTCTGGGATCAAATCTCCAAAGTGTTTTTTTAATAGCACGAGTAATGCGTCTTTAGAACCATAAAAAAGACCACCCATACGACTATGCACCGCACTTAGGTGACCCTCAGGAAGACTTGCTCCCTTAGGATCAGCAATCATCATTCCGCAGGCAGTAGATAACGCAGGATCTAAGGTCGTGAGATCTGCATGAAGAACAGTCCATATTTTGAGCGCTTTGATAGCTTCCTCTCTTTTTGTCCAAAGTAATGAAAAAGAGGTAGTGACTTCTCCAAGCGAAGATAATCTGAACTTAAATTTTGTTACCACACCAAAATTCCCACCGCCACCACCTTTCAGCGCCCAAAATAAGTCTGGTAAATGAGTAGCAGAGGGATATGCGATAGTGCCATCAGCAAGGACGATTTCAAATTCAAGAACCGAATCACAGGTCATTCCATATTTCCGAATCGAAGGTCCCCAGCCGCCTCCTTGTGTTAATCCGCCTACATTGACAGACTGACAACCACCTCCAGGAATAATCTGACCGCGTGCTTCTAATGCTGAATATACTTTTCCTAATTGTTTTCCTGAAGGAATCCATGCATGGTCATGGTCTATGTATTCAATAGTATCCATTTCTGACAGATCAATAATAAGCACACCATTTCCAGATGACATCCCTTCATGTTGATGCCCTCCAGATCGTACTCTAAATGGAAAATGATGCTCTTTACAAAAAGCAAGGCAATCCTGCACATCACTGGCTGTTTTACAATAGGCAATCATAGCGGGTAAATGCCCAAAGCGCGTATTTGAAATCACACGGGCATATATATATAACGGATCTCCTATACTAATAATTCTAATATGTTTTGGAAGTTGATCTATGAAGTCTTGATTGTATTGTGACATACTTTTAATAGTATTAAATGGTGAATAAGCCTCCTAAAGATATAAAATGCAATTGATTATTAAACAGAAGTTTATGTAAATGATAGGTTGTAAGCGATCGTTTTTAAGAAGTGTATGCTTTGTAGATGTTATAGTGATGTAGAAGTTTGTAGTATGTTTATTGGAATACATATGCGTCCGCAATAGATATCCTGTTATTTTTGCACAAAGGGCATATCAACCATCTTTGTTCTTTTATTTGTAAGCATTCTATCAAAATCAAAGCATTAGTACACATGAATACGTATCGTTTCTTATTACTTTTTATTTTAATGACTAGCAGTAGCATAGGGCAAACGTTATTTAACAGTAAGCAAGAAACCTTGTCAAAACGATGGTTAATACAAGATGATAGTACCAAGTTATTTAAGGTAACCCCTTATAAACCAGTGTATGTGTTATTTGCGAATTATACCTCTGCCATTAATAACCTTCCTACAAGTCCAAATCCTTTAAATACGGTGACGACTCCCACCAGTTTTTCTGATACAGAACTCAAGTTTCAACTTAGTTTTAAGTCCAGAGCGGTAAAAAACCTATTTGGAAGTCAACTAGGAGGAGACCTATGGATTGGATACACACAATCGTCTCGATGGCAGTTGTACAGTGCTGATATCTCACGTCCGTTTAGAGAAACCAATTATGAACCTGAATTAATGCTTGTTTTTCATACGCCCTATACTATTTTAGGGTTTACAGGCGTCATCAGTGGGATAGGGCTGAATCACCAAAGTAATGGACGATCAGATCCTTTTTCTAGAAGTTGGAATCGGATTGTTTTGCAATTTGGTTGGCAACGTCCATCGTGGAGTGTTGTGTTACGCCCTTGGTGGCGATTACCAGAAAATGATACGGAAGATAATAATCCAGACATACAAGATTATGTTGGGCGTGCAGAGGTGCTTTCTACCTTTTCCAAAGGACGACATAATGTAAGTTTTTTGGCCAAACATTCCCTCAGAGGCGGATCTGAAAATAGAGGCAGTGTCCGATTAGATTATGCCTTTAGAGTATTGGATAATCTCCAAGTTCTAGCACAGGTATTTCATGGTTATGGTGAAAACCTAATAGATTACAATCACAAACAAACTACCGTAGGTTTAGGGATTTCTATCACCCAATGGTAATGGGGTTTACAACCAGTACTACACCTTCAAAAAGTGTCAAAAAAGTGTAAAAGAAATGTCAACCTCCCTAAAAAGTCGAGAAATTAGGTGTTATTTGTACTTATGATATTTAAAAGAAAAAATGGCTACGCTTGGGCGGCATTTGTGGTTTTTATCATACTACTTTGGCTCTTTTTTACCCCTAATCAGGAAGAAGAAAACGTTCCCAAAAGAGTGAAAATTGCTTTGCGAGAAGTTGGTAACCAACTACTTCTAGCCAATGAAGATAGTACGTCTATCGTCCTTCCTGTGATTGAGATAAGTCCTTGGTTGTTTGAACTTTCTTTTGAACGCCCTCTTTCGATTACCCCTAATGATATTGTAGGCATCGTAAAAACAAACTTTAAAAAAGCAGGACTTCCAGAGCAATATCTCATAGAGGTTATTCAATGTGAGGGGCAAGAAGTAGCATATAGTTTTGGTATTACAAATGATGTAGAACGTGACATCATTCCTTGTGCTAACCGGGTTTTGCCAGAAAATTGCTTTACAATCAAAACACAATTTACAGGAAAATCAGAGTCATTTTTAAGTAAATACTCCCTTTTAATCCTATTATCCCTTCTCTTTGTAGTACTCTTGTACCTAGCCTTTTGGGATCGGTTATGGGGACGCTTTCGCGAAAGCAAAAAAAGCCATACATCCTCTGAAACTGATACAACACACAGCGTTATAGGCATCTTTGCTTTTTATCCAGAACAGAATAAATTAGTCAAAGAAGCGGTAGAAATTGGTCTTTCAAAAAAGGAATGTGAATTATTAGCCATTTTTGTAGCACAACCTAATCAAATCATTAAGCGGGATGAACTCACCAAACGCGTTTGGGAAGATAATGGCGTCATCGTAGGGCGGAGCCTAGATACCTATATCTCAAAACTTCGCAAAAAACTGAAAGATGATACCTCGATTAAAATTACCAATGTGCACGGAGTGGGATATAAACTAGAAATCAACAACTAGTTATTTTATTCATTACAAATGTCTTACGTTATTTCTGTGAATGCTATGTTAATTTAGTCTACCTTTAAGGCGTTAATTATTTAGGCAGCTACTGTTTTTAATTCCTCACAACTTTTATCAATACTTCGCTCTCTTCAATTTTTTAATAGACGACTATCAGTTAGTATAGACTGTTTCGTCAAAAATCTTTATGGCAGTTATATGCATGGTTAGAGAGCAAAGAACAAGCTTTTGATGCTACAGTATACGTTGTTTTGAAGGAGTATCCATTAAATAAAAATAGTAGTATCGATCCTTTAAAATTTTCTAGAAACATAGATCAAGATTTTTCTAAAACCTTACGAAGCAGAGTAAACGCATATTTTAAAACCCATACTAAGAGCCGAAATGCCAATGCAGCGATGGTTTTTAAAACCGTATGTATGTTGAGCTTATTTTTTATACCATTGTTTACCCTTGCATCGGGCACAGTTACGTCTGTAGGGATGCTTTTTACATTGTATATCTTAAGCGGATTGGGAATGGCAGGAATTGGGATGGGCGTGATGCACGACGCGATACATGGCTCATATTCAAAAAATAAGAAGACCAACACACTTTTAGGCTATACGTTTAATATGATTGGCGCCAACGCCACTATTTGGAAAATACAGCATAATGTATTGCATCATACCTATACCAATATTGATGAAGCAGATGATGATCTGAATGCGCCCTTTTTCTTGCGCTTTTCGCCGCACGCTAAGCATTATTGGGTACATCAATATCAGCATATTTATATTTGGTTTTTTTATGGAATCTCAACACTTTCGTGGATCACCACCAAAGATTTTGTTCGCTTGAAACGTTACAAAGAAATGGGCTTTTTAGATAAGAAAAATCAATATAAGAAGACTTTACTAAGTATGATTGCATGGAAATTACTCTACTATTCCTATGCTATTGTGCTTCCTATGATCCTACTGCCTCACGCTTGGTGGCTGATTCTATTAGCCTTTTTATCCATGCATTTTGTAACAGGAATATTAGTAAGTATTGTTTTTCAAATAGCTCATATTATGCCTACTAACGAGTTTCCGCTTCCTGATACGCAAGGAATGGTTCAAAATAACTGGTACAGACATCAATTTGAGACGACGAGTAATTTCTCTCCTAATAGTACACTTTTATTTTGGCTTATAGGAGGCTTAAATTATCAAGTAGAACATCATGTATTGCCAGACGTGTGTCATATACACTACAAAAACCTTACTAAAATTGTATCGGATACAGCGCGTGAATACGGGATGCCGTATCATGTTAAAAAATCAATCGCACACGCGATTTACGATCACACCAAAATGCTAAAAATGCTAGGTAAAAAACAAACAGTACCTATAGCTCTAGAAACCGTATAAATGGTTATAAACAAAACCATTATAAGACAATTCAAAAAATAAATTAATAACGACTCATAAAACAACTAAAATGAAAGAAGGTACCGTAAAGTTTTTTAATAATGCCAAAGGATTTGGATTCATAAAAGTAAAAGATACAGAAGAAGATATCTTTGTACATGCTACAAATCTAATAGATGATATTAAAGAAGATGATCAAGTAACATTTGAAGTAGAACAAGGAGACAAAGGCTTGAACGCTGTCAAAGTTCGTTTGGCTTAATTTTCTAAATGTTTGAGGCTATCTAAAAACATCAAACTAAGTTAATTGTCAGCCAGAGCCTGTCGAAGGTTATTTGTCATCAGAAAGTTAACGACTTCGACAGGCTCAGTTTGACAAATTGAAGGTGTTTTTTAGACAGCCTCATTTCTTATTGCAAACCTTTAGAATTGTAAGAAGGTTTTAAACTCTATCGCGTCAGAGATTGCTTTATTCTTTACGCTATTATTGTAGGTAATTCCCCAGCGTGTACGGTCAATTTTGAAATGTGCTTCTAGCGTTTTTTTCGTTCCGTCAACATCTGCATAAAATTTAATGGACTTCGTTATACCTTTGATCGTGAGATCTGCATATATTTCATGCGTATTGGTATCTGAGAAATATGTGACAGATGTAAATACAATTTTCGCTTCTGGAAATTTTTCTACATCAAAAAAATCCGGATCTTTTAAGTGTTCAATAGGCCCTTCGTGATCACTATCAGGCATATTATCTATAGAGCGCATATCTAAGACAAAAGAGCCTCCTGAGATATACTCGTCACTTGTGATGAGTTCACCAGTTTTAAAGTAAACGACTCCATTGTACTCGCTAATATTAAATGTATACGAACCTTTCCAATATACGACACTTTTCTTAGCATCTAGCGTATGGGTTTCTTTACTGTTTTGTACTTGACTAGCCATGATAGTAGTCGTTAAAATCATAAGGGTAATTACTAATTTTTGCATCGTGATTTAATTTTTGATAAAACTAAATCGACAGGGCTTGATAAGTGTCAAACAGATGCAAAAGAAGTGTCAATGAATGTAAAATTTTTAGTTCACATTCGGGAATATGCCGTTATACGCTTTCGTACTTCGATACACTCAGCATACACTTCTGCGTCGTTATCACTCCTTGAAAGCGTATATAACCTGCTAAAAAGCTAGTGCTTCGTTTGTTTTTTCATTCCAAAGAGAAAACGAGTAATTTTAAACGGATACACCACACATCGATAGATGAAAACGATCACAAAAAAAGACGTCATTGCTAACACAGAGAGTTTCACAGGGATATTCCAAGGTTGTTGTAGCACGTAATACCCAATAATGATAAGCACTGTCTGATGCAATATATAGAAAGGGTAGATGGCTTCATTAAGCTTCGTTAATAAGACACTTGATTTTGAAAACCATCCTTGCCCATATCCTAATAAGGTAATAATGACCGTCCAACTGACCAGTGCACTGACTCCGTACCAAATAGTCCATCGCGTAGGGATATCCCAATAAGTACTTGCAATATCATTTGGCAACAAATAGTAGGTATAAAATAAGATGATGGCTATGCAGGTAAGAAGGAGGTTGTGTTTTCGATATTTTCTGAGAGAACTCCACAGTGAAGTCGTTCCTGCCAATGTTATCCCTGCGATAAAGAAATAGCCATAAAATAGGGTAGTGGATAGATTGGTGATATCAGTATCATCTTCGGGATAGTATTTTTTAGAGACTATTTTTAAAATGATAAGGGGAATGACAAAGGCAACCATCCCTAGGGGTTTAGCACAAAACTGATCTATTGCTTTTTTAAAAGTGATGGCTGCTTTGGATTTTATGAATAAAATATAAGGAATGCTACCTACAGATAGATAGAATAGGTTTTCAATAAACCAAAGATGATTGACTTCTATGTGGTTAAAAATATTCTTATAGAAATCTATAAAAGAACCGTAGGAATTGATGTTTTCTATATACGTCTGTGGAGGGACAATAATCAATACACCAAAAACCAATGGAATTACTAATCGTGAAGCACGTTCTTTTATAAATTGACTCCAAGTGCGTTTGGAAAAGGCAAAAACTGTACCTGTACCCGATATGATAAATAATAAAGGAAGTCTGAATTGTTCAAAAAACACCATGATGTCGTCTAGCAGTTTACTAGATGTTTCGTTCATGATATGAAAATCATCCCCATTAAAAGGCATTCCTATATGATGTAAAAAGACGAGAAAGATGGAGATCACGCGCCACCAATCTAGGTCATAACGTCTTTGTGTTTTTTGCATAGTGTTGAATTAATGGACTAAAACTAGGCTTTTTTAGGCTTTAAAAAACAGAATACGGGCTAATGACGGGCAATTGTCGGGAAAATCAGAATGATTCTTAACTAATAAAATAAATTTGTTACTCGGCTAAGTAGCTGGCAGTCGGTTGATTGACGCTTATACTAAATTTATTTTTGCGTATTTTACAAAATAATAGATTTAATTAGTTGTATATCAAATTAATGGCATCACCTTTGCAAACTAATAAGTATTATAAATTTTAATTACATTACAATGAACAAAGGAACAGTAAAATTCTTCAATGAGACTAAAGGTTTTGGATTTATCACTGAAGAAGGTGCAAACAAAGATCATTTTGTGCACATCTCTGGATTAGTAGACGAAATTCGTGAAGGCGATGAAGTTGAATTCGATCTACAAGAAGGAAACAAAGGTTTAAACGCAGTAAACGTAAAAGTTATCTAATACATATACTTTCAAGTTTAAAAGAAAGCCCCATCGCAAGATGGGGCTTTTTTGTTGCACATATTTCTACCAAAAAATAAATAAAACGATTCTTTAAAATCTATCATTTTTCATAAATTGCTATTTATTTGGATCTTAAAATAAGAAATCAGTAAATAAACCTTTAAAAACTATCAATAATGAAAAAGTATATACTGTTAGTTACTTTTGTACTAAGTACGCTAGGACTGTTTGCTCAATCCCAAAAAACCACGGGAGATGTAAAGGTGGGTGATGTTTTTGAAATTGGAAAACTAGAAACCAGTACGTATGACAACATCCAACTTCCTAAACTGAATACCATCAAGAAGCGCGGTGGTACTACTCATGATTTGAATCTTGAAGGAAGTCTTGTTGTTGTGACTGGGATTAAAACAAAAAAAGATGGAACCACCATTGTGAAATTAAAACGTCAGGATGGGACACGTTTTTTTAGAACGCATAAAGTGATTACTGCCAATATCACTGAAGCCTTACAATCTGGAGAATTACAGGCAAAATAAGTAGGCAATCTTACCACTAAATACATACAAAACGCTCGTCACTTTCTGATGAGCGTTTTTATTAGGTTATATATACCCCTAAATACATTTAAAAGGAGTAGTTTCGCGCCCTAAATAAAGCACGACTATGAAGCGCATCAATGAATACAAAAAACTCTTTGGGGTAGAAAAAGAAATCGACCTTAAAGAACTTAAAAAAAGCTACCGAAACCTTGTCAAGGAATGGCATCCAGATAAGTTTCAAGACGAAGATATTCGTAAAGAAGAAGCAGAAGTACAGAGTCGTCGCATCATAGACGGATACCATTTTTTAGTAAGTATGGCACCAGAAACAAAGGCTGCCAACCTAGAAGCGTATACAGAAACCATTACCAACGCAGCTATTGCTGATTACACGCACAAAGGATTATTACTAGAGATTACCTTTACAGACGGAACAACGTATGAGTATTTCGGAATCACAAAACCTGTATACATCAAAATGGTAAATGCAGGAAACCTGAATCGTTTTGCAAAACGAAGTATTTATCCTAAGTATACCTACCGTAAGTCAAAAAAACACTTACAAGAAGCATAATTCTGCTCCTGCATGTCCGACAGACAGATTCACAAAAGCGGAATTCATAAGTATTACACATTAATAACCTCAGTATGGCAACTTCATTTTTAGATTTAGGCGTTATTGCTCCTTTACAAACAGCATTAAACAACCTTACCATCACAACACCCACGGATATTCAGCAAAAGGCTATTCCTGAGTTGTTGACATCCAAAAAGGATGTAGTGGCACTTGCTAAAACGGGTTCTGGTAAAACTGTAGCGTTTGGCATTCCGCTTTTACAAGTAATTGATCGTACCAATCCAACGATACAAGCCGTTATTTTGGTGCCTACACGAGAATTGGGACAACAAATACACGCTAATATCACTGCCTTTGCTTCAGAATTACCCGAAGTAACCGCTGCTGTCATTTGTGGAGGCGTCCCTATAAAACCTCAAATAGAGCGTCTTACCAAGCCTACTCAGATCGTTGTTGCAACACCAGGACGTCTTATTGACCTAATGAAACGTGGTGCTATCAACATAAAAAACGCCAATTTTCTGGTGCTAGATGAAGCCGATGAGATGGTGACTTCGCTTAAAGACGGACTCGATGAGATTGTCGCAGCCATGCCCAACAATCGACGGACGTTTCTTTTTTCGGCGACGATGCCTGGAGCCATCAAGCAACTCATCCAGAATTATATGTCTAAAAACCCTATTCATATCGAAGCAGATATGGAAACGGTAGGACATCAAGGGATTACCCATGAATATGTGGTCGTGGAGCCTATCGAGAAATTAGATGTGTTAATGCATTTTTTGAATTCACGCATTGGAGAACGTGGAATTATATTTTGTAAAACCAAAGCAGCGGTTAACAAGTTAGCCAAAAACTTAGCCATCCATAAATTCTCATCTGGAGCCTTACACGGAAGCCTCTCACAGCCGATTCGTGATCGGATTATGGGGCAGTTTAGAGAAGGACATATTGATATTCTCGTAGCAACAGACCTTGCAGCACGTGGGATTGATGTCAAAGAGATTACCTATGTGGTCAATTATCACTTACCCGAATTTTACGATATGTATGTACACAGAAGTGGTCGTACGGCTAGGGCAGGAGCAACAGGATATGCGCTCACCATTTTACAGCAAGAAGAAGTAAAGGAGATTCCAGAATTTGAAGAAGAATTGGGTATTTCTTTTTCCGCTTTCGCGAAAGCGAACCCACAACAACTCGAAGAGAATAATACCTTGTTATGGGCAAAGAAGATCTTTAAAACCAAGCCTAACCGCGATATCAGTCCTGAATTAAAAGAAAAAGTGCACACCGTTTTTCATCATTTGACTAAAGAGGAATTGATTGATAAATTGTTGGCAACTAAGCTAAACGGTCAATAGCACGTATTTCTTTTAGAAGCGCCCTAGTTGTGATGGATATTCGCTTGTAGTACATTTTGTAACAACCCGCCCCCATGTAAACTACCTACATAGCTGTAACAATGTATAGCATCAATCGTTTTATATACAGAGCAAAATGTACTGTATGAATACGATAGATATATTTCTTATAATTATTTGTGGTGCTGGATTAATTCATGGATTCATCGTATCCATTTATTTTAAGTTTATTAAAAGCAAAAGAACCCTATCAGATCTATTATTAGCCATTTTATTGCTATTAATGGCATTTAGGGTGGGGAAGTCTATTGTACTTCAGTTTAGTGAAAACTTAGAGTTCTTGTTTATTTTCTTAGGCTTATCAACACTTCTATTAATGGGGCCGATTCTTTATGGGTACGTACATTCATTACTGCGCCCCAATTTTAAAATAGCCTCTTATACCTACCTACATAGTATTCCTTTTCTCTTTGTCATTGCAATAAGTCCCTTTCTCTCGGAGGATTGGTTTATAGAAAACGGAAGGCATTGGGCATACATACTTCTCATTGGTATTTACCTTCATCTAGCGTTCTATATTGGAGCTTCAGCAGTCACTCTTTATAGGTTTAATAAATCGTTATTAGAAACTCAAAAAACAAAACCACAGGAACGTATACTTACATGGTTACGCTATGTGCTGATTGGAATTACTTTTATTTGGGTTTCGTATGTCTTAAACATTTTTGAAGATCAAGTTCCTTATATCACTGGGCCGCTTGTATATAGTATAAGTATATACACGCTTACTTTTGTAGCGTATCAACTAAAAATCCATACACTAACCTCAAAATCATTTGAAACCACTGATGAGAATTCTCTTGTGTATCAAGAGATCCTAACGGTATTGGAAAGAGATGATCTTTTTATGCATCCGGATATATCTTTACATAAACTTGGAGACTTAACAGGATACAGCAAGCATATCATTTCTGCAAGTATCAATACCTATGCTCAAATGAATTTTAATAGCTTGATCAATTTTTATAGAATACAAAAAGCAAAAGAGATTCTGAGCGATCAAAAATCGTTAAAGTATACGATTTCTTCCATTGCCTATGATACGGGTTTTAATAGCCTTTCTTCTTTCAATGCAGCTTTTAAGAAGTTTGAGAAAATAACACCCTCAAGCTATCGAAACACCTGTGTTCATTGATTATATAAAAGCTTTCTTCATATCAAAATAGTAGATTACTCTGACGGATTTATCATTTAAACAGCTTTTATCGATGGCTTTATTTTATTTAGCCTAACGTTTAAAATGAAAATATATGTTTAAAAAGTATCGTGTTCTTAAATGGACACTAGTCACCATTGGTAGTTTACTTATAGTATTCTTTTTGTTTGGAGTTTGGTTTATGAGTCTTATTCCGGATAAAGAGCTAACATTAGAAACGACCTTCGTAAAAGATTTGCCGTACCTATCAGAAAATGTAATCCCTTTAAGAGGCAAAATTTTAGCGGTAGTAACCAGTACCGATGTCATGGGAAGTAGTGATAAAAGCACAGGCTATGAATTAACTGAGCTTTCTCGTGCTTATTATGTGTTCAAGGCAAATGGGTTTGAAGTAGATGTAGCTAGCCCATTGGGAGGGAAGGCACCTGTTGTTGTGGATGATGACGATATGGGACCCTTTGACTATGCTTTTTTAAATGACACCGAGGCTCAATTTAAAGTCAACAATACTATGGCTATACGTAACGTTATCGCCGACGATTATGAAGCCATATTTTTTGTAGGTGGAAAAGGCGCTATGTTTGATTTTCCAGATAATAAAGACATCCAAGCCATTGTAAGCAATTACCAGAACACTAACAAAGTGATTGGGGCGGTGTGTCATGGCCCAGCAGCGTTGGTCAACGTAACATTAGACAATGGGCGTCCACTGTTAGAAAGTAGAAAAGTAAGCGGATTTACAAATAAAGAGGAATTGCTATTGATATCTGATGCAGCGTCAATATTTCCATTCTTACTTCAGGATAAGATGACGGCACAAGGAGCGCGCTTTAATGAAGGCGCTATGTATTTAGAAAAAGTGAGTTATGATAAAAACCTAGTCACAGGGCAGAATCCTTGGTCTACTTGGACGGTTGCAGAGACCATGATCAAACAAATGGGCTATACGCCAAAATATAGAGAAATAACGGACGAGGAGAATGCAGTATCCATTTTAGAAGTATACGAAACGAAAGGGTTTCAAAAAGCAAAAGAACTAATCAAGACCATGTCTATAGAAAAGAAACCTGTAAAAAGGGTTCTCATAGCTTCGCATAGTATTGTTGGAGTAATGAGAGGAGAAACAGGGCGTTTTATAGATATGGTTCGATTGACTTCTTTTGCGAAGAAATGTGCGGCTAAGTAATGATGTAATTACTTTTTTTAAGTTCAAATATATGTGTGTATGCTTTCGCGAAAGCGTAAACAGAAAACCCTTAAGAGTTCAATAATTTCTATTATTAAATAGGAATGGAATGAGTCAATAGTCTTTGACTAAAGCAAACGATAGGAGTGGAGTGGAAATGTATATGAAATGATTATTAAAGTTCGTTTTTATAGATATTTCCGTCTTTCATGATCAATTTTAAATGCGTTCCATAGTTGACAATGACCTCAATATCTTCTAAAGGATTACCGTCATAGATTAATAAATCGGCATACGCGCCTTTTTTAATGACGCCTAATGTACCTTCGGTATATGGATTTGTGTCACCAGACAATGATAATAGTCGGGCATTTTCTGAGGTAGCTTGTTTTAGGATTTCAAGCGGTGTAAACCAACGTGTACGAGCCGTAAATTCTGTGAGGGCAAGCGTCTCAAAACCTAACGCACCATAGGCATCTGTTCCAAAACCAATGTTTATTCCATATTTTTTGGCAAGATTCATGGCGTTTACGGTTCCTTCTAGGACAGGAGTCAATTTTTTCTGTAATCTTGGAGGAATCTCATCCATGCCTGGTGCCCAAAAATCGGCAGGTGCTGTCGTCCAAAAGGTTTGCGGTACCAACCAGGCATCTTTTTCTTTTATTAGTTTTACGACTTCTTCGTTGATTAAGTGTCCATGATCTAGGCATTTGACGCCAGCTTCTAAAGCACGTATAGCGCCTTCTGCATTGTAAATATGGACAGCCACATAGGTATCCCAATCGGCGGCGGCTTGAACCGCTGCTTCTAATTCTTTAGATGTAAATTGTATAGAATGAATAGGATCAAATTCAGAGTCAATACCACCACCCGCCATCACCTTAAGTTGTGTGGCTCCTTTTCTTAAATTTTCGCGAGACGCTTTCAATACTTCCGTTTCTCCATCCACTACATAGGACCAACCTAAGGCATCTATAGGATGCATTTGATTTCCTGACCAATAGGTGCTAGATTCATTACGATTTCTAGAATCTCCATGACCTGATGTTTGACTTATAAACGCTCCCGAAGGATAGATACGTGGCCCAGGAATTAACCCTTCATCTACGGCTTTTTGGATACCAAACGAGGGACCACCTAAATCACGAACCGTAGTAAAGCCTAACATCAAAAAATTCTCTGCAGATTTAGCGGCTCTTACCGCAGTATACATCCAATCAGCTTCATTTCTGATAGTACTCATTCCCATGGTTAATGCTAAGTGTACATGTACATCAGAAAGCCCAGGGATTAAGGTGTTGCCGCTTCCGTCAATAATGGTAGCTCCTTCTGGGGTAGTTATATTTTTTGCTACCTCTATGATTAGATTTTTCTCAATAAGAACGTCCACATTTTTTTGTAATGCAGTACTTGTACCATCCCAAACATTAACATTTTTTATCAAAATTGGGCTTTGGGCATAGCTACTTAATGGAAAGACACTTAAAAAAAGTAGTAAATAGAAAGTTTTCATACGTGAGTTGGTTTGTAAAGTACTTTTGACGCGCTTTTTGTGTTAGCATACAAGCGGTATTTCGTGAAAATTCAATCATCTAATTTTTGTTTTTTCATCGCTCTTCGGTAGTTCATGGCAACCGCATCAAATTTTAAATGTAATTCTTCTGTAAAATCAAACGGGACTTGATGCGGTCTTTGCGACTCTACAATACGCTTGTCTTGATCAAAAATAACCTGTTCAAAATCTTGTAAGATCGTGTCGGGTTCTTCATGATTATAATTCCGTCCAATGATACAGAAACCTCTACATTTGTTATGCGAAATTGGTTGTGAGCTAAAGAAATAGACCATTCCTTTTTCACCTCCCCAACCTAGTCGAAGTACAATCGTATACGGAAGATGCAATTCATACACACTTCTTCGTTCTGGTTGCACGACATCTTCATTAGCAAAAATGGGAAAATCATCACTATTCGTAGCTTCAGGACGAACCACAGCATAATGCAGCACAGCACCTTTTATCGTTACTTTACATTCAGGAACTTCAGGCCGTTTTGGATCGCCCAACAAACCTGGATGTACCCATGGGAAATGACCAAAATCTGTAAAGTTCTCTACCTGTCTAGAGCTATCACTATTCCAATCAAAAGGGCCTGTATTGACCCATTTCCAATCCTTATTTTCATATTCAGGAATCTCTGGAAGATCATATATAGGGGCTTTAATGGCCACCCACACCAAACCAAATTTTTCCTGACAATGATAGGTAGGTGTCTTCGCTTTACTAGGTATTTCTGTTTCAGGCGATTGCGGAATAAAGACACAATCTCCTTTTTTATCATATTCCCAAGCGTGATAGGGACACACGAGACAATCGTTCTTTATCCACCCTAATGAAAGCGCGGTACCCCGATGTATACAGAGATCTCGCATCGCATGTATATCCCCATCTGACGTACGCCAAATAACAATGGCTTCATCTAAGAGAATCGTACCAAAAGGCTCCTCTTTTTTAACTTCATGACTATAGCCAACGGGATGCCAGCAAGCAAATAACTTTTCTGGAAAAATTTTATTCGATTGATTCATGGGTGTTTATATCATATACCTAAAGGGTGGTTCTTGTAAATATAATGATAACAAAAGAATAAATAGAATAGAGGGGATAGGAGTGGCGTAGTAATCTTTTAGAATCGCTAGATGTCATTTATTTCTTTAGCACTCTACGTAGGTTTAAGTCTTGAAAATCAAAACTAAAATCAATGAATCGAGAAATACCTTTCATCTTGATGCTTTGGCTTTGCTCATTTTCATTAGATGAAAATATAGCAAACGCATCTGCATTCATATCTTGGTATTCCCATTTTATAGCAAATGTGTGGTCTTTGTAATAAGACATTTTACCATTCAATCGGGGTGATTTATAAGATTTGAACCATAAATCTCCATTCTTATCAAAAACCTCAACCTTCCCAAACCACTGGTCTTCATAAACTCCAATGTATTTCTTCTTATTGATTTTTATGTTTTTATTCGCATTAATTTGTTGCCATACGGTTTCCGTTTCTGTGTCAACCATGTTGCCTCTTTGTTGTTGCATGCCAGCAGCCATTTCTATCCAATTAATTCCTGTATTTAGTTCCAAAAACTCATCAAGGAGTGCATAACTAATTAAACCATTTAACATTCCAGATTTTTCAGAATTATTTAGTAAGACAATGCCAAGTTCTAATTCGGGTATTAAGATAACTTCAGATGCCATTCCAGCAATGAGGCCTGTATGTTCGATTTTCAAATACCCATTAAAATCGGATACAAACCAACCAAGTCCATAGCCATAAAAGTGTGATTTAAACGGCGAATTTGGATCAGATTGCCTATTCATAGGGGTGTGCATTCTCCACATTTCTTGTTGTTGCTGCTCAGAAAATAATGTAGTATTTAAATCTGGACCATAGTTCCCTTTATGTAATTGAGTTAACATCCATGTACACATATCAGATGCGCTAGCCCAAATACCACCAGCGGCACCATTCATTTTTTGAGGTGCGCTATGATTCTTTAATGCCACTAATGAATTGTCAATATAGCTATGAGGAACAGCGATGTTCTCATCAGTTAATAAACCTGAGAAGCTTGCAGAAGAGTTTTTCATGCCCAATGGCTTTATAATATGCTCGTTTACAAAAGATTCCCAAGACTGTCCACTTACTCTTGCTGTCAATTCACCTGCAACTAAATACAGTAAATTGTCATAATCAAACTTTGTTCTGAAGGCAGATGTAGGGGGGAAGTATTGAAAGCTATTGATGATATCATCCATGGTAAAGTTGGAATCATTTGGAAAAATCATTAAATCACCAACACCTAATCCTAAACCACTACGATGGGTTAATAAATCCTGAATGTTAAAATGGTTGGTAACATACGCATCATACATCTTAAACTCTGGAATATAGTCTATAACCTTATCCTCCCAGTGTAGTTTGCCTTGATCTACCAATATCGATAATGCCGCAGCAGTAAAAGCCTTCGTATTAGAAGCGATACCAAAAGGAGTATTAGCTGTTACATGTTCATTTGTGTTAATGGATGTGATTCCATATCCTTTAGCGTGTAGTATTTTTCCATTTTGTACGACTCCAATAGAAAGTCCTACAGTGTTATCAACGGTTTCCATTGCTTTGCGTACTAAACTATCTATTTGGCTAGAACGCATTTGAGCATTCGTAGACATTATGATAAACACCAAAAAGAAAATAGATAGTACGTAGTGCTTTAAACAAAGTGAATTTTCTTGTTCATTTGTAGTTTGGTGTATATGTGTTCTTGAATTTTTCATGATTTGTTGTTTTTGATTTGATGAATAGATTGTAAACCTCCCATTTCTAATTGCGCAAATAGAACGATTAGACACGTGATTATAGAAGTATACTTGATTGTAGTGCTTTCAAAAGTTTGAACCCTACTAGAAAAGCTATAGATACATACTAAAGCAATAACGAGTACCATTGAGAGCACTACACCACGAATGCCTTGTCTTTGATAGCGTGTAATTTTTTGTTTTATAAGCGCTTGTTCTCGTATAGATTGCATAATCGAAGCTTCTAAATCAATAGGTTTGTTGATTTGATTGATGTTGCTTAAAATTTCTTTTAATTGATCCTGATCTTCCATGCTAATAAGGCTTTTTTATATGTTCTTTTTTTATGACTTCATAAAAGCTTAGTCTACCTCTGTGCAAAAGAACTTTTATGTTTGATTTGGCAAAGTTTGTAACAGCCGCTATTTCAGAAATACTCAATTCATCTATATAAAATAGTTGTAAAATCAATGCTTGTTTTGAAGAGATTTTACTAAAAATATGTTGAACTAATTCCTTTAAGTCATCCGTATGTAATTTCTTAATCACATCATTGCAAGACGTTTTATCACTTTCAGATACTTCTACAGATTCATTTTTAGTATCATTTCGTTTTCTTTGAGCGATATATTGTAAAGATGCATTGACTACAATTCTATAAAACCAAGTAGAAAACTTTGCATCACTTCTAAATTTTGAAATAGAAGAATAGGCTGTAATAAAGCTATTTTGCACAACATCTTTGGCATCATCTTCCTGTTTTACAATAGAAATGGCAATTCCAAAAGCTTTGTCCTGATATGTTTTTATGAAATAACTAAAAGCCTCTGTATTACCTTTTATTACCTCATTTAAGTAATGAGTCTCCATAAAAGGAACTATTTATTATTTAATTTCCGTGTCCAGAAAAAAGAGATAACAAGACTAATGCCTCCAAAGAGTAACATAAAAGAAGGATAGAAAACATCTCCATGAATCGTTGTTGTTTGCTCTAAAGTATAAGCGAGTAATAACCCAGAAGCTATTCCAATCATTAACATTCCAATCTTTAGTCCTAAGAATTTAGCTTGGTTAGGAGATGCATCCGTATCCATACCTTTTTCAATCTTCGCCATTCTTTCTAAATGAGACGCTTTAATGAAGGTATAAATAGTATATCCTGTCACTAAGAGTAATGCAGCTAATACGGCTCCTGGTCCTAAAAAATGATTCATAATTGTATATTTTAATTGTTTATACTATTAAGATCAATTCAGAGAAAGAAAGGTTACAGATATCGTAAATTATTTCTAAAATAAAAGGAAGGTTTTATACGCTTTCGCGAAAGCGGACCCACAAGAACTAGAAGGTACTAACACCTTGTTATGGGATCAGAAAATCTTTAAAACCAAACCCAATAGAGATTAATTAAGAATTAGCAAAAAACACCGTTTTTCATCACTTGACCAAAGAAGAATTGATTGAAGAGTAGTTCCTTTATAATCATATAAAAAGGCTTTCGAAAGTTTCGAAAGCCTTTTGTATGCGGTCAAATATTTAAGGAGATTAACGTTTATGCTTGGTTATTTTACAATGAGTTTTCTAGTAATATGAAATGATTCACCATCTATTTTTAAGAATAAGATTCCTTTTCTTACCCTGCTAGGTAGTGTAATTGTATTCTCCATAGGTACTAACGGTTGACTATGCATTATCTGACCATTGATATCAAGGATACGTAACTGTATTTCTCCTGTCATATCAGGTGGTAATTGAATGGAGAAATTCCGATCAATACTTGGGTTAGGATATACATTTACCAATACCTCACTTGTATAATTTTGTTGTGAATTTCTAGTGGCTATGAATTCAAAACTCCACTTCTGGCTATCACTATTATTTCTTTCTAATTGTACAATTCGTGCACCATTTGTGGTTTGCTGATTTAAAACATCCAGTGCTTTACCACTATTTATAGAGATGATGTTGAAATATCCATTTTCCAAGTATTCTATGTGCCATTTTTGATTATTACTTCCAAAATAGTCCCATTGCTGTATTTCGGTATTGTTAATATCTGATGCGTCTACGACATCCATGACTTTATCACTACTGACAGCCGTTATTTTATAAAGCTCTGTTCCTGAACTTTCGATAACCCATTTTTGATTGTCAGATTGAAAAGAGTCCCATTGCTGTATTCTGGCGCCATTATCTAATGAATTTCCTTCTACATCAAAGACTTTTCCACTGTTTTTATTAGTAATAATATAAATACCTCCTTCTATGAGTTGTCCTTCTGGAGGATTACTTGGAGGAATAAATTGAAACCAATTTAGATTTCCTATACCAGCTCCTCCTTTAAATACTACATAGAGATCATACAGACCACCAATAGCAGTTGTAGTGGCTGTTCGGGTTTCCCAAATCTGGTATCCGCCAGTATTTCCAACGTCTATGGTTGAGATTAATGTACCTGTTGGCTCATTGAGTCTAAACTCTATGGTTCCTCCTGTAAAATCAGCATTTGAGGCAATCCTCGCTATTAGGCTTGCTGCTCCATTTCCAAAATCGACATTTTCAAATAAAAGAAAGTCATCAGTATCTGTAAAACCTACATTTTGACCGCCCCCTTCATCTTCGGTATTTTCTATTTGTATTCCTTCGGAATCATTAAACGCTTCTGCTTCTATTTTACGAAAAGCATATATCGTCACTAGCCTTGGTACATCACTGACTGTAGCAGAATACGGTCCTTCACCAATAGCATTTATTGCCTTTACTCTATAATAATATCGAGTGTCGGTAGTTAAACCACTATCCAAATACGAATTGGTTTCTATGTCAGACGCCACCGTAGTAAAAGGTCCGCTTTCTGAAGTGGCTCTCTGTAACTCGTATGAAGTAGCTTCAATGGTCTCGTCCCATTCGAGGAAAAGCTCATTCTCATCTGGTGTTGTCTTTATATTGATAGGGGCTAATGGTATTTGTGGGATGAAATCACCTTGCCAAGTAAAGGTAGCAGCTGTTCTTGCTGGTATAGTATACGCAAATGATTTTCCAGACCAATTTACTGTAATCTCTTTGTCTTCACGAAACTTATTATAGGCGAGTAATACTTTTTTACCGTTAGGATTACGCAATACCACATTATCGATTCCTGAATTATTGGATGCTATTCTCACAGCACCAGTCTCTAGAAATTTTGATAGTTGTGCTATGATGTAGTAGGAAACATTTCGTTTAAAACGCTTTCTGTTTTTCACAGTGATGGCTCCTAAACACTCTTCGCAACCCCCTTCAGTCCTAGGAAATGAATTTGGGAAATCAGCTAAATTCCACTCGATTACTGTTTTAGACCAATTGCGTAAAGAACCAATAACTACATTCTCCATATGCCAGCCAAGATCTCCATCAAAGTCGCCATCTATACCGGTAAACTGCTCTGTGAAGTATACGTTTTTTCCAGTGGCTTCTTTTACAGTAGACATTGCAGAAATAGTACCCGCATATAAATGAAAAGCAGCTCCATCTACGTACGAACTATTATTTAATACATCAATAGGGTAGTCTGTATTATCACAATTATGGTCAAAGGCAATAATTTTTGGACTAAAAGGGGAAGCGGTTAGCGCAGGACCAAGATGGTTATTAATAAAATCCAATTGCTCGTCAGCATCCATTAACATACTTGGGTTATTAAATGGATTTTCAGGTTCATTTTGAGGTGTAATTGCCCAAATAGGAATCCCTTGATCATTCATTGCTTCCAAATAACTAACAAAATAATTTGCATACGCTTCATAGTATTGTGGGAGTAGATTTCCACCTATAGAAGATCCATTACTTTTCATCCATGGTGGCGCAGACCAAGGTGTCGCTATTATTTTTACGTTTGGATTAATAGCGCGGATCTGGTTAATAATTGGAATGAGATACGTCATATCCGGGCCTTCTAAGCTAAAGGAGTTCATGTTGACATCGCCATCAACTTCATTATAGAAATAAACGGAATTACTCAAGTCTGATGCCCCAATACTAATACGTATCATCGAAACATTATTTCTAGTAGGACGGAATAATTCTTTGAGTAACCTATTTCGTTTAATATAATTTAATTTTTGTAAGGCTTCAGCACTTCCTTGTGTGAGCGCATATCCTAAACCATCAATACTCTGGTATTGTGTATTTTCATCTATGGTAATAGTAGGGTTTTCTTGCGCTGTATCAATAAAGGTTAAATTTTCTTGAGGAGCAATGAGCGCCGTTTTGTCTCCTTTAGTAATATGTACAGAAACTGTTTGCGCCCGTAGCTGCTGTCCAATTAATAAAAGAAAAAGTAGCAACGGTATGAATGCCGCAGTACCTTTCTTTTTCTTACATGTGTGTTTGTTTTTCATAACGATAAAATTGAGGGTTAAACGTTGATCTTTTTTAATACTACCTATTGTGTATATCTTCAAATGTATGTTTATGGTTTATAAATACAAATCAATAGATACACTGTAAAAAGTATAGGATATTCTTATTATTCTATGGTTTAAAATTATAATTTGTTAGTATAAAAGCCTGATTATTGAATACTCAATAATTACATCGCTTGATTTTAAAAATACGTCAGAAGTACGTTTTGTTTTTTAAAATACTGATTTTCAGAATTTTATTTAAATATTAAAAATGCGAATTAATACTTAACTTTAGCAGATACTAATTTTAATGTAAGATGTCCTTTTTAAGAATACTTTGTTTTTATGTCTGCCTGATCTGTCCTGTTTTTCTTCACGCGCAAGACTCAAATTCCTTTTTTAAAGAGACACTAAACATTCCTCAAATAACACATTTTACCACTAAAGATTTTAAAGCAGATCCGCAATTTTGGGCGATGTGTAAAGACAGTACTGGTATTCGATATTTTGGAAATAATGATGGAGCACTAGTATACGACGGAGAAAGATGGCAAAAAGTGGTTTTACCAAATAGTTCTTCAGTTAGGAGTTTACTATATACATCTCAAGGAATTATTTTTGCGGGTGGTTACAATGAATTAGGAGTTATTAAAAAGGATTCATTTGGAACGTATTATTACGAATCAATTGTTGACAAATTACAACTGCAAAATAGAACTCTTGAAAATGTATGGCAAGTACATGAATCTGAACAAGCCATTATCTATAGAACATTCAATGGGTTAATCGTTTTACAAAACGGTGTAAGTACCTATATTACAGCTCCTGAAAAGTTTACTGCCGCAGCTGTCATAAATTCCAAGTATTATGTTCAAGATGCTAAAGAAGGCATCTTAATGTATGAAGTCACTTCTGGGCAACTTTCCAAAGTGTTTAGCGCAGAAAGTTTTAATAATGAATCCATTAGTGCTATAATGCCTTCCTCAATGGAATTTGTTATAGAACTTATCACAACAAGTGGTCAAATATATGTAGGAAATACTCAAACGAAGACCATATATAAGAAAAACACTGCATTCTTAGATCGCTTTCAAGAAACGGTTCTCACCGCTATTAAAAGTGAAAATAGCTATGTATTTGGAACTTTGGGATCTAAAATCATCATGATTTCTGAAAATGGGGATCTTTTAGAACTTCCAATCGCTTTTAAAGAAATTCAAGATGCCACTGTTTTGGGGCTTTTTAAAGAGGAAGAAGGTCTGTGGCTACTGTTAAACAATGGGCTAGATTTTATATCGTACGCACCGTCTGGTGTTCAATTATTTGATAAGGCATCTGTTTATGATGTGATTCTAAATAAAAAAGCTATCGTGCTTGCGACCAATAAAGGATTGTATTTTGCTGAAAATCAACAAGAATCTAATGCATTGTTCACTGAGATACCTTTTCAAATAGTCGAAGGAACAGAAGGACAAGTCTGGTCTATTAATGATTTTGGCGAAAGTATCCTTATAAACCATGATAAAGGATTGATGGTATATCAAAATGGAATACTTAAGCAGTTGGGTAGGACGACAGGTATTTGGAAAACGATACCGATTCCTGGCCGGATGAATCAGTTTCTTGCGTGTGGGTATGATGGATTATATCTACTAGAAAAAAACGAAACAGACTTTAGCATCATTCATAAATTAAAGGGGTTTGATGAGTCTAGTCGAGACATCATACCCTCCCAAGAAAAAGGTATGTATTGGATATGCCATGGGTATAAAGGAGTTTTTAAAATTAAAATTGATGAAAACTATGACCGTGTGTATGCGATAGATCATTATACCGATCAAAATGGATTTCCATCTTATTTGAATATTAATGCCCATTATTGGGATTCAACCATTGTTTTTTCAACCAATCATGGGTTGTATAAGTATGATGAATCACAAAATTCATTTTCACCACACGATACTTTAAATGCAATTCTAGGAACTACAGCAAACACTAGAAAAATTGTTGAAGAAGAGCAAATAACATGGCTTGTTCAAGATGATGAAGTTGGGTATTTTGATAGAAGTTCGGAGAATCCTGAATTTATAAACGATTATTTTTTAAACTTGAAAGGACAATTAAATCGAGGCATGGAAAGCATACATCCATTGGGTGATATGAATGTATTAATAGGAGCAAAAACGGGATTGTATTTTTATAATCTAAATCAAATGAATACTAATACCTCTGTGACAGCATTGACGAGTATCAGTTATCAAATAAACACAGAAAGAAAAACGATTCCTATACCGCTTGATGGAACGCTTACAGAGCTTCCAGAAACAAACCGTTTGTTAACATTTCAATTTTCAGCTCCAAAATTGGGCATGTATAAAGATATACAGTACAGTTATATGTTAAAAGGAATCGAGCAGAATTGGTCATCTTGGAGTACGGTCGCTTTTAAGGAATATTCGTTGCTGCCTCCTGGAGATTATACGTTTATGGTCCGAAGTAGAAATAATAAAGGCGCTTTAGGTACTACTGATACTTTTAGTTTTACTATTGTGCCATTATGGTATAAAAGCACCTTAGCTGTTATGATCTATAGTATACTTTTTATTATGATGTGTTGGAGTATCTATCGTGTGATTTCCCATCGTGTTCAAAGACGTCATGAAGAGATACTACAAGCAGCAGAAAGCTCTAAGCGTCTTCTAGAGTTGGAGGTAAAACAATTAAAATTGGTAGAGGATAAAATAATACTTCAAGAAGATGTGTTAACAAAAAATAAGAAATTGGCCAATTATACCTTACAATTAGTGAATAAAAAACAGGCTTTTATTGAACTTCAAGAAGACTTGCAAGAGCTACGAGAGCTCATAAAAAACAGACAATCTAAGAAGAAGCTTTTTGATATTTTCAGAAAATTACATCAGCACAAAATAGGAGAGGAGTATTTAGAGGTTTTTGATATACATTTTGAAGAAATACATCGTCTTTTTTTTGAAAAATTAAAAACCGTAACGATGCATCTTACAAAGAGAGAATTGCGATTGGCGGCTTTTGTAAAAATGAATCTAGCTAATAAAGAAATTGCTCCCTTATTGAGTATTTCAGTACGCGGGGTAGAAACGGCACGATATCGACTTTCAAAAAAATTAAACATCCCAAAATCTTCAAGTTTACAAGAGTTTTTAGAAAATCTATAAATTCTTGTAACGAAAGTAAATAAAAAGTAATACATCATTTATTTAAAGGTGATTCGTCTATTATACGCTTTCGCGAAAGCATACATAGAAAATTCCCCAATGGGAGAAAGTTGTTTTACAACCTATACGATGTATCAGTACGTAGGGTATAAAAGGGTACGTTTCGTAATTTTTATAGTATACGTTTCTCTTCTTCTTTTAAAATAGGTAGCCCCATCTGTTTTTAATAGCCATTACGATTATAAAATCAATCCTAACGCTTATCGTTTGAAGTCCTTCAAAAAAAGATTGTCTATTTCTTGATGCGTTTTATACGTCTATTTTGGCTTTTCATTAAATCCCTAAATTTTATCAAATGAAAAAAACATTCCTTTTTTTAATCGCTCTATGTTTAGTCAGCATAGGATATTCTCAAACATTTACTGATAATTTTATTACTTATACAGTTACTTCCACAACTCCCAATACCGTTAAAACCACCGATTATAATACTGCTGGAGGTTTTGCTGTCACAGTTCCAGCAACCGTATCAAATGGGGGTGTTACTTACAGTGTAACAGAGATTGGTGCAAGTTCTTTTGTTGTAAATCAATTAACAAGTGTAGTGATCCCCAATACAGTGATAAGTATAGGAAATGAAGCTTTTTTAGGAAATCAACTTACTGGTTTCATAATTCCTACGAGTGTAACGACTATTGGTAACGCGGTGTTTGCAAATAATCAATTAACGAGTATTACGATTCCTGATAGTGTGACAAGTTTAGGAAATAGTACTTTTAGTAATAATCAGCTAACTAGTGTCACTATCTCAAATAACATTACTAGCATTGGATCGGGTACGTTTGCTGTAAATCAACTTACCAGTATTACCATTCCAAATAGTGTGATGAGTATAGGCAATAGTGCATTTACTAGCAACCAATTAACAACACTAACAATTCCTAACAGTGTAACAAGTTTAGGCATTAGTGCTTTTAGCGGTAACCAATTAACCAGTGTTGTTATTTCTGATAGTGTGATAAGTATTGGTAACGGTGCTTTCTTAAACAATCCTATAAACAGTCTTACCTTAGGTAATAGTGTTGAGAGTATAGGAGGGAGTGCTTTTAATTCTAATCAGCTTACGAGCTTAACATTACCTAATAGTCTTTTAACTATTGGAGACGATGCCTTTCTTCAAAACCAAATAACAAGTGTGATTATTCCAGATAATGTGACGAGTATTGGGAATAATGCCTTTTTCATTAATCAATTAAGCAGTATCACTATTGGCAATAGTGTTCAAACAATAGGAAATAATGCCTTTAGAGCTAATCAATTAACGACAGTGACCATACCTGATAGTGTTACTAGCATAGGGGAGGCTGCTTTTGTTAGCAATTCACTGACTAGTATTATTTCTGAAGCTGATACACCGCCCACAATAACGACGGGGGCTAATGATACTTTTGATAATCGTGCAAATATTGAGTTAACCATTCCCTTAGGGACAACAGGTCCTTATGTGACAGACACAGGGGCGTTATGGACTGGTTTTAATTCAGTGACTGAAAATGTAAACTTTGTCAGTAATTTTATCTCTTATGAAATTACTTCTACCACAAATAATACCGTTAGTATTACAGATTATGATGTTGCCGGAGGAAGTGTCGTTGATATTCCAGCTATGGTAACCAATAATGGTGTTACCTATAATGTTACCGAAATTGATAATTTTGCCTTTGAACAAAAAGGACTAACGAGTGTTACGATTCCCAACAGTATTACAAATGTAGGTAACTCAGCATTTGCGTTTAATTTATTGACATCTGTTGATGTACCGAGTACTATTACAACCTTTGGGGTTAATATTTTCAGAGATAATCTGATTACAAGTTTTACGCTTGGTAATGGTTTTTCCGTCATACGAAATGGGATGTTTTTAAACAACCAATTAACAAGTGTAACCATTCCTGCTAGTGTGATTTTTATTGAAAATGTTGCTTTTCGCAATAATAATATAAGTAGCCTTACGATTTCTGATGGGCTGGTAGATATTGCTAATGGTACTTTTGCAAATAACCAATTAACCAATGTAACCATTCCAAATAGTGTTACTGCAATTGGAGTGGCCGCTTTTGATAATAATCAATTAACTAGTGTGACCATTCCAAATAGTGTTACTATTATTGGCGCAGCAGCTTTTAGTAATAATCCATTAACTAATGTTACTTCTGAAGCAGTGGTACCCCCGACAATAACAACAGGTACTAATGACACGTTTATTGAAGATCGTAGCGGTATAGATTTAATTATACCACCAGGAACAACAGGTCCTTATGTGACAGATACAGGTGCATTGTGGACTGGTTTTAACTCGGTGACTGAAGATGTAAACTTTGTGAGTGATTTTATCTCTTATGAAGTTACTTCTACCACAAATAATACTGTTGCGGCTATTGATTATAATACAGCCGGAGGTACCGTTGTGAATATACCAGCGACGGTAATCAATAATGGTGTTACGTATACGGTTAGTGAAATTGGCGACAGCGCCTTTGAACAAAAAGGACTAACAAGCGTGACGATTCCTAACACAGTAATCACTATTGGAAATTTAGCTTTTGGAATTAATGATTTAACAAATATTAGTATTCCAAATGGTGTAACAAGTATTGGCAATAGGGCTTTTAGATCAAATCTACTAACAAGTGTAACGGTGCCCAATAGTGTTACAAGCATAGGGAGTTTTGTTTTTTGGCAGAATAATATTACAGATTTCAATGATGTGATACTTCCAAATACTTTTACAAGTATTCCTGAGGGGTTTTTGTATGAAAATCAATTAACAACAGCGACCATCCCTGCTGGAATTACAACTATAGGTGATTTTGCATTTGCAGAAAACCAATTATTAGATTTGATACTACCCAATGGACTAATTGCTATCGGCGAAGATGCGTTTTATGATAATCAATTAACCAGTATATCTATACCAGATAGTGTAACCAATCTCGAGAATAATGTATTTAAAAACAACCTTCTTACAAATGTTAGTTTGGGTAATGGTATTACTAGTATTGGTGAACTTTGTTTTCAAAATAACCAAATAAGTAGTCTGACAATTCCTAATTCTGTCATCAGCATTGAGGATGGAGCTTTCGAAAATAACCTACTAACTGGTATAACGATACCTAGTAGTGTTACTTTAATGGAAGGAAATGTATTTTTGGACAATCCTCTTAATAGTGTTATTTCTTTAGCTGCTACACCTGCCATTATCAGCACAGGGGGAGATGACACTTTTGGAGATCGCAGTACTATAGATTTAATCATCCCCCCAGGAACCACCGGAGTATATGTCACAGATACAGGCGCGTTGTGGACTGGTTTTAACTCGGTGACTGAAGATCCAGCATTAAGTACATCAGACATTGAATTGGAAAGCGAAATTTCTGTTTTTACTAAAAATCAAGAAGTAACCATCATCACTTCAAGTAGTGTTCAACTAAAAGGCTATGAGGTGTATACAATGACCGGAGCAAAAGTAAAAGTAGGTGCCGAAAATACGTTTACTATTAGTGCATTAGCTCGTGGTGTGTATGTATTAAAACTGAATTTGGACAAGGGCGTTTTTATTAAAAAGTTTGTGAGATAGACGCTCTCGACTAGACTACATTCAACAATGTTCAAATACTAAAACCCTTTCTATGATGATTTATAAAGTAGCGATACCATCACACAATATGAAAGGGTTTTTATGTTTTTACAACTTTTTTAAAAGTCCTTTTATTTCTTGTCTTTTCTTAGGACTCCTATGTTTTACTTCTCATGGGCAAGTAGGAATTAACACCACAGATCCTAAAGGGACACTTGATATTACCACCACAAATAATACAGGTTTAGTCATTCCGAGAGTGACTATGATTGAGGATGTAACAGATGGTTACGGAAACCCTCCTGTCAATGGAACGCAAGTTTTTGATATCAGTAGAAACGCTATGTGCTTTTATCAAAATGATAGTTGGGTGTGTATGGGAATAGACAGTAATGGTGATCCTGTGATAACAAATGAAACCAATCCTGCTAGTCCTACTTATGATAGTGATGCAGATTACATAAAATCGTCTAATAATGATCTTTTTGATCATTTTGGATATAGCACAGCACTCTCTAGTGATGGTAATACACTTGCTGTAAGTGCTTATTATGAAGCGAGTAATGCTACAGGAATTAATGGCGATCAAACCAATAACGCTTCACAAGGAAGTGGGGCTGTGTATGTTTTTAGTAGAACGGGTTCTATATGGACACAACAAGCCTACATAAAGGGTTCTAATACCGAGAGTAATGATCATTTTGGTACTGATTTGGCACTCTCTAGTGATGGAAATACTCTTGCTGTAAGCGCTAGTGTAGAAGATAGTAACGCCACAGGAGTTAACGGGAATCAAAATGATAATTCAGCTACGTTTAGTGGTGCTACGTATATTTTTACACGTAGTGGAAGTACGTGGACGCAACAGGCATACCTGAAGGCTTCTAATACGGGAAATTCAGATGCTTTTGGAGAAAGTATTGCGATGTCTAGTGATGGCAATACGCTTGCCGTAAGCTCGCCCAATGAAGATAGTAATGCCACAGGGATCAATGGTGATGAGACCAATAATGGTCGTATTAATAGTGGAGCGGTATATATTTTTACGAGAGTTGGAATTACTTGGAGTCAGCAGGCATATATCAAAGCTTCTAATCCTGATGTCAGTGATCGATTTGGTATTGATATAGCACTCTCTGGTGATGGAAATACACTTGGCGTAGGTGCTGTTAATGAAGATAGTAATGCCATAGGGATTAATGGGAACCAAACAGACAATTCCATCAGTAATAGTGGAGCAGTGTACATTTTTGACAGAACGGGTGGTGTTTGGTCTCAACAGGCTTATATCAAAGCTTCAAATACAGGAATAAATGATTTTTTTGGTTTTGCCGTTGCTATTTCTGACGATGGAAATACACTTGCTGTAGGCGCATATGGCGAAGATAGTAACACGACAGGTATTGATGGCGATCAACTTGATAATACAACCAACACTAGTGGCGCCGTATATGTTTTTAGTAGAATAGGCATCACATGGACCCAACAAGCGTATCTCAAATCGTCTAATACCGAGACGTTAGATCAGTTTGGACGTACAGTTGCACTATCGGGAGATGGAAATACCCTTGCAACGGGGGCAGTAGGTATTTTAAATCAGGGTTTTGATAAAGGAGAAGATAGCAATGCGGCTGGTATTGATGGGGATCAAACCAATAACTCAGAAGCGGGTAGTGGTGCGGTGTATGTTTTTAATAGAACAGGAAGCGTCTGGACACAGCAGGCATATGTAAAATCCATTGATTCAGATAGTGAAGATTTCTTTGGCTTTTCCCTCAGTCTCTCTACAGATGGAAGCACACTTGCTGTAAGTGCTGTTTTAGAATCTAGTACGGCTACGGGAGTGAATGGAGATTCTTCAGACGATTTTGGATTTTTTAATGGAGCCGCATATGTCTATACAACAAACTAAGGATCATAGGTGTCTAAAGGACCCTACATTAATAGTAAATTATATGAACGTTTCACATTTTAAAACAGTCCATGTAAGCATTCCTGTATATGCCTTATATGGATTGATTTTTTTACTTTTTTTATCGTTTAGTTCCTATGGTCAAACGGGTATTAATACACTTACTCCTAAAGGAGCTCTCGATGTCTCAAGTATTAATAATACGGGATTGGTATTACCTCGGGTAACGGCCATAGAAGATGTTACTGATGGAACAGCAAATCCACCACTCAATGGAACGACCGTTTTTGATATCAGTAGAGATACAACGTGTTTTTACCTCAATAACACCTGGGTTTGTATTGGCACAGATGCAAATGGAAATCCTGTTTTAATAGATGAAACGAGTCCTACTATAACATATATAAAAGCATCAAACACAAATGAAGGTGATATTTTTGGAGTAAGTTTAGCCTTATCTGAAGATGGGAATACGCTTGCCGTAGGTGTACCTTATGAAAGGAGTAATGCCACGGGGGTAAATGGAAACCAATTTGATAATTCAGCTTCGTTTGCTGGGGCGGTGTATGTTTTTGTGAGAATAGCTGGAACATGGAGCCAACAGGCATACATTAAAGCGTCCAATACGGAAACTGTTGATGGGTTTGGATATGACGTCACCTTATCTAATGATGGAGACACACTTGCAGTAAGTGCAATAGGTGAAGATAGTAATGCTACTGGTATCAATGGTGATCAAACCAATAACGCTTCGTCCAATAGTGGCGCTGTATATGTATTTTATAGGTCTGGGATTGTATGGACACAACAGGCGTATATTAAAGCGTCTAACACAGACGATCAAGATATTTTTGGCATTAGTATCGTTCTCTCTGGTGATGGAAATACGCTTGCCGTAGGAGCTACTAATGAAGCGAGTAGTGCTATTGGTATTAATGGGAATGAAACTGATAATTCATCGCCTGGAAGCGGGGCTGTGTATGTATTTACTAGAATAGTAAATACATGGAGTCAGCAAGCATATATAAAATCATCTAATGCAGAAACAGATGATTTTTTTGGTCGTTTTATGGCACTTTCATTTAATGGCAATACATTAGCTATAGGGGCCGGAGGAGAAGATAGTAATGCTACAGGTATTAATGGCAATCAAAGTAACAATGTAGCAACTTCTAGTGGTGCTGTCTACCTATTTGAAAGAGTTGCCGCTACCTGGTTTCAACAAGCCTATATTAAAGCTTCTAATACTGATGCTTTTGACTCCTTTGGCGGCGTTCAAAATAGTTTTTTTATCGCCTTTGGGCGCCTTGGCGATAGTATTACGATGTCAGACGATGGAAACACACTTGCTATTGGCGCTGCAGCTGAAGATAGTCTTGCGACTGGTGTGAATGGAAGTCAAACAAACAATCTAGTAAATACCGATAGTGGTGCTGTATATGTATTTGTAAGAGTGGGTAATATATGGAGCCAAGAGGCCTATATCAAAGCTTCAAATACAGAAGCTAATGACTATTTTGGCTCTGTAATAGGACTTTCTGGAGATGGAAACACGCTTGCCGTAGCTACTTCAAGTGAACAAAGTAATGCGACGGGTATTAATGGAGATCAAACGGATAATTCAATTATTTATAGCGGAGCCGTGTATGTATTTAAAAGAGATGGGATCGTGTGGACACAAATGGCGTATGTAAAAGCTACGAATACAGGAATAGATCCTTGGACTTCTTGGGGAGATGCTTTTGGATATGCATTGGCAATCAACGGAGATGGCAGTACCCTTGTGGTTGGAGCTCCACTAGAGGATAGTGATGCCACTGGTATCAATGGAAATCAAAATGATAATTCTGCGCAAGATGCGGGGGCTGTATTTGTATATAGTTTTAACTAATTTTCTAAAAAATACCCGAAGTTATACGCTTTCGCGAAAGCATAAAAATCAAAAATATAATACATAAAAACGTTAGTACTAGTTTTTTAAAAATCGTTATGACACCAATGACCCAAAACCAAATACAATGCAAACCTCTAATCCAACTAAAAAGAATGACGTTATTCTATAAAAATGACTATTTTTCAATCCCTAATCACCATTAAATTTCATGAAAATCAATACGACATATCTCTTTTCATTTGTAATGATATGGTTTTTTTCTACAACTATTTATTCTCAAAGTACGACTTTAGATAGCTTAAAGGTTGAATTACAAAAATATCCTGAACGGGATACTACGCGTGTAAATTTGTTAAATGAATTAGCGTATTATTCTGTTAAAGACGTTGATGCTACTCAATCGTATCTAGATGAAGTGAAATCAATACTCAAGACGGTAGATTATAAAAAAGGAGAAGCCAGGAATTTATTTGTTAGTGGGTTTTTTGAGTTAGTGAAAGGGGATTCTAAAGCGACCATTCGTTATTATCAAGAGGCGCTTCAAGTATATCAAGCCATTGATTTTAAAAAAGGTATTTCGCAATGCTATGATGCTTTGGCAACAATGTCAATGTATCAAAGTGATTATCAAAAAGCGATTGAGTACTCAGAAAAAGATTTAGAAATTCGAGAAGAGATTGGTACTAATGAAGAAGTTGCTTACACTATTTATACTCTAGGTGGATTTTATGGTACACTAGGAGACTTTCCAAAATCATTACAATTTTATGAAAGAGCGCTGAAGCTATTTGAAAGCGAAGATAATAAGAGAGGTCTTTCAGAGGTCTTTGAGGGTATGGGGGCTCTTTATTTAGACAGAGGAAACTATCCTTTGGCATTAGATTATTTCAATAAATCTTTATTTATTAAAGAAAACTATTTTGAGTCTAAAGGGGTTTATACTATTCTGAATAATATAGGTATTATATATCAAGATCAAGGAAATCTAGATAAAGCTTTAGAGTATTACAACCGTTCTTTAGTGATAAGTCGTAAGAGTAATTATAAGAGAGGCGTTGTTAAAACGACCATTTATTTAGGAAGTGTGTTTAAAAAGAAAAAGGAGTATATCAAAGCCTTAGAATTTTTTAATCAAGCATTAGAGAAAAGTGAAGAAATTAATGATTTGGATAATACTGCGATTGTTCTTAATTATATTGGAGATTTGTATTTGTCCCAAGAACAATTTCCGCTAGCATATAAAAATTTTAAAAGATCTGAAAGTATTAGTTTAGAAATAGGAAAACCAACCGTTTTGAGCAGATCGTATTGGGGGTTAGCGAATACGTTTTTAGCGGAGAAAAAATACAAAAAAGCACTGTCTTATACCTTAAAATTAGATAAAATAGCAGACGATCTAAGTTCGCTGAGTTTGCAAAACGAAGTACAGTTTCTGTTTTTTAATATTTATAAAGAAACCCGAGACTATAAAAAAGCATTGACAAGTCATCAACAATTTAAGGTGTTAAATGACAGTCTTTTTAATAAAGAAAATGTTGAAAAAATAGCACAATTAGAATATGAATACAAATACAAACAACAATTAGATTCTGCAAGTATTAGAGAATTAAAACTAACCAAAATCGTAAAAGATACCTCTCAAAATTTAGAGAAATCTCAACGAAATTATTTGTGGTCAATTATTGCCTTTCTTCTTATTTCTATGCTATTAGGAGGAATTATATTCTACTTAAAATTCAGGAATATTAAAGCTAAAACCCATAGCATCATTGTTGAGCAAAAATTATTGCGCTCGCAGATGACACCGCACTTTATCTTTAATTCCCTCTCCGTATTGCAAGGGATGATTTTAAATAAAGAAGAGAAAAAATCTGTTGTATACCTTTCTAAATTTTCTAAGCTACTTCGTATTATTTTAGAAAACTCTAGAGATAAGGTAGTGCCACTTTCTCAAGAATTAGAAGCTGTTGAAAATTACCTATCGCTTCAAAATCTAGAAAATGAATCTTACACATATACGATTTCAGTAGAAGATACCATTGATACGAGCTCTTTTGAAATCCCGCCTATGTTGATACAGCCCTTTGTTGAAAATGCAATTGAACATGCTTTTATCAGTGAATTAGAAAATAAACAAATTGATGTGTATTTAAAGTATACAGATAAGAAACTGCGTTGCATTATTACAGACAATGGTATAGGTATAGATTCTCATCAAACCAATAAAAGAAAGGACAAAACCTCCTTAGCCACCACCATCACTTCTGAACGTTTGAAAATACTCTCGAAAGATTTTAACATGGAAGGTTCTGTAACTATTGAAGATCGAAAAAACCATAATGCGCAAGGCACCAAAGTGGTTTTGGTAATCCCTCATAAAACCCTTAACGTATAATGAAAATTAACAATAAAGTCTCAATTCTTCTTTTTGTTTTTGTGTTGAATTTGGCACCTGTTTTTGCACAAAAAAGCGTTATAGATAGTCTGGAAAATGTGTTAGCTAGCAACACAACAAAAGACACGACGAGAGTTAATAATCTTGATCATTTATCATTTTTATACTATAGAAAAGATTTAAATAAAGCGATTGAGTATATAGAAAAAGCAGAAGCGCTCGCAAACGAATTAAATTATGGAAAAGGAAAGGGAAATGCCACGTATATGCGCGGAGTTGTTGAATTGATGCAATCAAATTTTGAAGTAGCCAGAGAATATTTTGAAAACGCAGCTCAGATATATGCGGCACATGGTATCAAAAAGAATATGGCAGGTTGTTTTAATGGTATTGGTATTATTTATTCGTATCAAGGTAATTATGAACAATCGACAGTGTATTATAAAAAGGCACTTGAAGTTGATAAAGAAGTAGGTATGAATAGAAACATTCCTAACTACATCATTAATATTGGAATTAATTATTATAAAATTGGTAAGTATCCTGAAGCTGCTACTAATTTTAAAGAATCCTTAGAATTATATACAGCGCTCAATAATACCCTTGGCATATCTTCTTCTTTAAAAAATATTGCTTTGGTGTATCAATCGCAAGGAAATTATCCTTTGGCGTTAGAATATGATAATAAGGCATTACTATTAGCTAAAAAAATACAGGATTCAACAGGGATTTCCAACTCATTAAATAATATGAGTATTATTTATAAATTTCAAGAAAACTATGATAAAGCATTAGAGTTATTAGAAAAAGCGATGGCTATTCAAAAGAATCTGAAAAACAATAAAGGGATTGCTGGTATAAAAAATAATATGGCTTCTATTTATATAAGGAAAAAGGAGTATACGACAGCAATTACGTATTTAAATGAATCTTTAGAAATAAACAGAAAAATTTCAGCTAAAAATCAGATTGCAGAATGCCTAAATAATCTCGGGAGTGTGTATGCGTCTCTTAAAAAGTTTGATGAAGCAAACCGCTATTACAAAGAGGCAAAAAGTATTAATCTAGAAATAGATAGTAATAAAGGCTTAAGTACTTCATATAAAGGAATAGCAGAAAGTTATATACAACAAAAAAGATATAATGAAGCGCTATCTAATGCTATAAAGAGTTTAGAAATAGCAGAAGAGATGAATCTATTAGATCATAAAAGGGATGCCTATGAACTACTTTCTGAGATTTATGAAAACACCTATCAATATAAAAATGCTTTTGAAAGTCATCAACAATTTAAAGTATTAAATGACAGTCTTTTTAATAAAGAAAATATTGAAAAAATAGCACAGTTAGAGTATGAATATAAATACAAACAACAATTAGACTCTGCAAACATCAGAGAATTAAAACTTACCAAAACTGTAAAAGATACTTCTCAAAATTTGGAAAAGTCCCAACGTAATTATTTGTGGTCAATTATTGCCTTTCTTCTTATTTCCATGGTATTAGGAGGCATTATATTCTACTTAAAATTCAGAAACATCAAAGCTAAAACCCATAGCATCATCGTAGAGCAAAAATTATTACGATCGCAGATGACACCGCACTTTATATTTAATTCCCTATCCGTATTGCAAGGGATGATTTTAAATAAAGAAGAGAAGAAATCTGTTGTATACCTTTCTAAATTTTCAAAACTACTTCGTATTATTTTAGAAAACTCTAGAGATAAAGTAGTGCCACTTTCTCAAGAATTAGAAGCTGTTGAAAATTACTTATCGCTTCAAAATCTAGAAAATGAATCTTATACGTATGCGATTTCAGTAGAAGATACCATTGACACGAGCTCTTTTGAAATTCCACCGATGTTGATTCAACCCTTTGTTGAAAATGCAATTGAACATGCCTTTACTAGTGAAATGGAAGATAAACTAATAGATGTCTATTTAAAATATGAAGACCAGAAACTCGTATGTACGATTGTAGATAATGGGATAGGTATCAATACGCAACGTGTAAGTAAACGAAAAGACAAAACCTCCTTAGCCACCACCATCACTTCTGAACGTTTAAAAATACTCTCTAAGGATTTTAACATGGAAGGTTCTGTAACGATAGAGAATAGACAAAAATACAGCAAACACGGAACAATAGTCACTATATTAATACCCCATAACATAACGAAAGCATCATGAGATCCATCATAGTAGAAGATAAAGAATACATACGAAAAGGCCTACTTAACTTATTACAACTAATAGATACAGACGTTGAGGTTATAGGAGAATGTGAATCTGTTAAGGATGCTGTTATTGTAGCAAATGCCTGTAAGCCCGATTTGATTTTTTTAGATATTAACCTTTTAGACGGTACTGCTTTTGATTTTCTAGATCAAACAGAAAACCTAACCTTTAAAATTATATTCATCACAGCGTATGAGGAGTACGCCCTAAAAGCCCTAAAGATAGGAGCGGTAGATTATCTTCTCAAACCCGTAGATGTAGAGGATCTTCAAACAGCATTAGAAAAAGTAAAAAGCCTACCTGTTGCCGAACAAAAACAACAGATTAAGACTGTAAAAGCAGTATGGAATAATGATGATTCTACCTTAATATTATCACTTCATGATAGTTTCCAAGTGATCGATTTGAATGAGTTACTCTATTGCGAATCAGATAAGGGATACACTACTTTTTACTGTGCGAATAATAAAAAATATGTAGTTTCAAAAACCTTAAAGGAATTTGAAGAACGTCTTTTAAATGCCAATTTCACACGTCCTCATCAATCGTTTATGGTCAATTTGAAGTTTATCGATAAATATGAAAAGTCAGGAGTGATTTATTTGAAAAATGGTAAGAAAATACCAGTATCCTCTCGTAAAAAAGATCATTTTGTAAACACTTTTTTACATTGGAATAAGAACTAAACTTCCTTTACACTTTTCTAGATTAAAACGCACTTTTTCTTATGACGGATATTTTATCAAGTATGACACTTATGTGTTCTTGATGCTCATATATACGTTTGCTATTTTCTTCTTGGGTATTTCAATTTACTTTTACGAGTAAACAGTATCATTTGCTAACATATGGTACTAATATGATACTTATGAAAAAAATAAACCTCCTATTTACTTCGCTTGCTATGCTCGCTTTTACAAATTGCTCCGTAGAATCGGTGAGTGAAGACGACTTACATTCAAATGTAATTATTGCTGTTCAAAGCTCCATAAAAGAACAAACACCCAACGTTCGTTTTGACCACTCAGAAAAAGGCCTCTACCATGGAATTATCGCCTCGGGAACCAATCAAAAACGAGGAAAGATTTGGGTAAACATAGATAATAACTCTCTGTATGAGGCCTATGTAGAAATGGTAGATGGAGCTAAAATCTCATACCAATTAAACAAAGAAGATTTCAATGTTAACGCAAGAACATACAAATTTGACAGTGACAGAGGCTCTTTTACGATCAATTTAGAAGATAGTAAGCATCCTGTATTTTATGATACAACCATTGATGATGAACCTTTCTTTGCGCATGTCTTAAAGGGTACTAATAACAGAATGCCTATAAGTTATACAGGAACATTTACCGATAATGCTGCCTTGAGCGGCACTTGGAATCTAATATCATCAGGAATTCCTGCACCAGAAGGTTTTGGGTATGAAACCATCAGTAGCGCTGTCGTCACTTTTAATGGGAGTATGCTTACAGATACTGTAGGAGAAAATTTTAACTATCCCTGTGTTGCAAATCCTTCATTTACACCACAAATGGGGTCTATACCGGGTAATCCCAATGGCGTTATCGCACATAACCAAATGTCTGATTTTAACGGGGTAACTACCTGGGATATTTCAACCGCAGGTGGATTGTACTATAACAATACATGCCAAGTAATAGGCGCAGGAAGCTTTAGTTGGACATCAGTAAGTGGTATCACTAAAACGGGAACTATTTTTATTGATTAATTATACGATTTATACGTATTTGCACTAAAATAAAAAGAACTATGTAAAATGCACTTTTAGTTTTTTGATTTGTCAAACTGAGCTTGTCGAAGTTGGTAATATTTCGATTATCAATTGCCCACCGATAGGTTCAGGATGACAACTTGTGTTTTACTATTATTTAAAAGCCTCTTTTGTGAGGTTTTTTTTATTTGTAATCATTTGATTTTCATTGATTTATTATGGGTGTAGATATAAGGTGATTTCTCCTTTTTTCTTCCACAAAATGCAAATAACATCATAAACTTTGTAAGATGCTGATGTATTGAATATGGAATAAGTACGCTTTCGCGAAAGCGGAAAAAGAATGACTACATCTGTTGAAACATTTTTTGAAACATAGTAGAGAAGACCATATACAAGTTAACCTAGCTTAATTGGTTTTAAGAACCCTTTTTAAAAGATTTTTTTTACGAATATGCTCTCAAGTATTGCAGTTATATATTCATACGCATCATAAATTTTTTCTCTATTTCTTAGGTCAATGTATCCCTATATTTTTAACTGAAACTAATCAACAAAACGTATTATGGAAAACATTAAATTAAAATTAGGTAAAGGAGGACTCATACTTGCAGCTATGGGGATTATGTCTATTGTACTCTCTCTTTTTAATTACAACATCAGACTTCTTGCTTGGGTTGACGCCTGGGGGAATACCATGGGATGGGTGATCAGAATTTTATTAATACTAGGAGGGGGAGCTTTGTTCTTATTCTTTGGTAGAGAAGAAGAAGAAGAATAGAATCAAATAATCACAATCCATCTAGACATGAAAACAATAATAACTATAGTTCTCTATACATCACTAGCGATCACTCTTTTTTCTTGTGGTGGCGTAACAAGTAACCAACCGCATACGGCCGAAGGTTTTGGACAAATAGAGGAGGCATTGAAAACTAAATTTGGCGACAGTGCCTACTACACCGACATCATGATTCATACGGATGATCGCATCGGTAATATGATTTCACTGACGGTTACCGAAGCACCAGAGTCGATGCAAATGGGGCAATGGAACTTAGCGCAAAATTCATGGTCACAAACCTCAGAAATCACCTTAGAAGTTCCTGAAGGTAGCAAAGCAGCCCACTATATGTTTCAATTAAACGATGTTATCAACTTGACAAGTATGGGCGCTTTAGTAGAAGAATCTAAAGAACAATTAAAAGCAGAAAAGAACCTCGAAAACCCAGTGCTCTACAACGCAATGATTAGCTATCCTAAAAATGGAGATATCGCAGATGCACAATACAATATTAGTTTAAAGCCAGAAAATGGCGGAACAACATTTCGCTTTTATTACAAGCTCAATGGGGATCTTATTAAAATGAATTATTAAACCAAATCGTACTATATTATGGAAAATTTAATTGAAATCAAAAAAGACTATAATTCTTTAGACAAGCTGTTGGATCGCTTAAAAAAGAATACAAATTATGAATGCTCTAAAACCTATGATATTTGGGAACATAGGACAGACTCCAATGGACAAATGGCGCAATGTATTGTCATTAAAAAAAGTAGTATGAATGCCGCAAAAGTATTTTTTGTGAATGAAAATACCGTAAAAGTCAACCATATCATCCCTAATAAAATAATGGACGCCTATTTTGGAAAAAGTGTAAAAGCATACCGGAATATCATAGAGATTGCAGCAGGGGCTATTAAAAATGCTGTTTTAGCGGCTCCTCAGAAAAAAGCATTTGAGGAAATTGAAAAAAAATTGGTTAGATTGGCTTCGTAAATTTCTTGGTTGCAGGATTGCACATTATATGTTAGAAAAGTTATAAATGATAGGAATAAAAATAAAAATAGTATACCTATTCATCATGTTCACCGTTTCTTCGTACGCCCAAAAAATAGTACAAGATACATCTGATATTTCCTTTTCTGAAGAAGAGCTACAAAATAAAGCCTTAGAAGCTTTAGATATAGATAGGTCTAAAACCGGTTATATGCTTTCTAAAGTATTCCCAAATAATCTCAAAGAAACGATTATTGTTATTGAAGAAATTGTAAAAGAAGAGGAATGGTCTTCTGAAAGTAATAGCCATATTGTAATTATAAATAATACAACAGGAAAAATTACCCATACATTTTTTGAAAGTTCAGAAACCAATGGTTGGGATTCTAATGCGATATTTATTAATAACATTGCCATAGATACCCTAACTTATAAGCTAAACGCTTCAAAAATTGCTTTTGGTGTAAAGGTACATTTTAGAAATAATTCGCAACCTAATCCCTATGCTTATGAAACCCTTTCACTTTTTACAAAAGAAAAAAACAGCTTAAAAAAAATACTGGATTTTTATCCAGTGTACGAGAGTTGGGGAGAGGTAAATGTTACTACCTGCTATGCTGATTTTAAAACAACGGTCAGTAAATTATCTATGAGTGATGTCAAAACAAATGGCTACCAAGATGCTTTGGTTAAAAAAACAGTTTCCCAAATACGTTATCAAGAAGATGAAAATGGGGATTGTACTCCTAAAGATAGTATCGTTTCTACAGAAAATAAAATATTGGTATTCAATAGAGAAGTCTATACTGAAAAGTATCCCGTTACTTTAGCAACTATAGATTCCGTAAGCGTAGGGGAGATAAAACAATTTACAGACAGAAATTTGCTAACCATTTTTGACCACTATAAAAAAGAAAGAATTGATGAAGTGGAAATATGGTCTGAAAAAATGTTTGGTAGGTGTTGTTCAGAAGCAGACATGAACTATTCTGAACTGTTAGAATTTGACATTACCGCAATCCCTAGAAAGGAAAAGTACCCGTTTAGTCATCTTTCTGATAAAACCTACGGAACCGCTTTTGTATTTAAAGAACAAGAAAAAACAGAAATCTATATAAAATTAAATCGCAACGATGAGACACATAAGTATTTTACAGAATTAGAACTAGACGAAGTTTTACTCGCCAACGATACACTTTTAAGTCCTTTTAAACTAAGCCTTGTAAATGGCTATGTAAAATCGGAAAAGACATTTACTGAAAACGGGAGAATAAAAGAACTTAACGTTTTTTTAAACGACAGCTATAAAGGTACTATAGTACTTATTGATACGCCAGTGGTACAAGAGTTTCAACTTGATTTTTTATTTACAAAAAATGATGTGGTAAAACTAGTTCCAGTAACGTTTTACAAAGGCACTACGTACGATGATGTGTGCATTTCAGAAATACAAAGTAGTCTATCTCAGAGTACACACCCAAGTATTAATAAAAAATATAAAATTACTGAATTGCGCAAAAGGTAAAACGCCTTAAAGAAATGAGAAAATCAACGTATATCATAGTATGTATAATCATCCTAATAGGAGTTATATCAGGAATGCACTTCTTTAATAAAAGTATGCAAATAGCAACTTACAAAAGCCCTGATGGTCATTATGAGTTAATTATTAAATATGATCGTAGTATTTTTTTCTCAACCATGCCAGGAGATGGGGGAAACCCAGAGGTCGAAGTTATTCTAAAAAATGCTAATGGTACCATCATTGGAACGAGTCATAGCAATAACAACTGTGGCATTTTTAATGATAGTATTGAAGTGGTATGGGATATAGAAAATCAACAAGTTTGGTATGGAAGGAGTAAGACAATTCACTTGAAAACAGGTATAGTAGAATGCTAAACACGCATAACTACAGTATAATTAAAACTAATGAATGAAAATTTTAACGACCATTATAACCATTGTAGTCCTCTTCATTTCTATAACAAATAGCAAAGCGCAACATCGCAGTGAACTGCCTGCTCAAGATGCCACGGGCCTATCGCTAGACGATATAAAGAGAGCAAAAGCTAGATTTAAATATGAACTTGGCGTCACCAAAACAAGAAATTTACCGCTAACAATTGAAACAAATTTTGACAGTTTTATTGATGAAGCAGACTATACTGAAGTGGATATAGAAGCCTTGCAACTAAATACAATAGTATATCATAATTTCCAAAAGGATATCCATAGCTACAAGGCAATTGCTTCTTATCAAATTGGGTTTTCAGAAGACTTTTATTCCATTGTGGTCACCGTTATAAAAGGGGATACTCAGATGGAATCTATCCTCATAAATTACACGCTTGATGGAAAATTTATAGATCGTATTCTTGTGGCTCACGATGATATATCCGAAAGCCCAACAAGTACAACGACTAGCATATCTGGAAGTACACTTATAAGAAACCATATGTTTATAGAGGAGCAACAAGAACGAATTGAAGAATCTATCTATAGAATTGATACCGATGGAACCATTAAAGAACTCAGCTCAGAAGAAGTATTGTTTGACAAGGTCATACAGCAATTAGGGCTGTCATATGATATGGTGAACACCCATTTATTGGCGATTAAAGTAAACCCTGCAAACACACAAGAGACCATTATGGTGATTCCTGAGTATGCAGAAAAAGATGAGGAAGAAATCTATTTTGAATTCAATAGTCATATTGTATTAGCAAATAATTTGACAGGCGATATTACCCATGCCTATTTTGAAAGTTCCAAAACTAATGGCATGATATCAGATGCCGTTCGGCTTTCAGATATAACGATCGATACCGCACCTTATATTGTTGCTAAAGAGACAAGAGCCTTTGGCGTTCGTGTTAGTTTTTATGGGGCATCAAGAGCAAATCCCTATAGTAATAAAACCATATCTTTATTTGTAAAATCTGGAAATACATTAAAAAAAGTACTTCATAATTTTGATGTCATGGACTATGGTGGAGAATGGGACACCAACTGTGCAGGAGCCTTTATCGAAGGAAAAAAGATACTCATTCTCTCAGGAAAAGCAACCAAAGGCTACTATGATATCATAGTGAAAGAGAAAATAACAGAAACTATCAATTATGAAAATAAAGAAGGTGACTGTGACACCAAAGAAAAAATCACGTCAAACTCAGGGCGCTTAATTTTTGATGGAGAAACCTATACATCCAATTAAATGAAAATAGCACTATTTAGTATTTGTCTATGTATGCTCACATCACTAGCCTCTGAACCAGCCATAGTAGGCAAAACATTTAAAGCGCCTATCTTCTCTATCTGTGAAGAATTGGTCGGGGATGATTCTTGCGCTGGACAGCAAATTTATATGGAACTCTATTTTGAAAAAGATACGGTAGATGTGATTGAAGTAACTGTTAACAGTTGTGGCAAAAGTACCACAGAGATGATTGACAGCTTTCCTTGGCAGTGGGTAAAAGATAAGCATTGGACCCTCGTTTTAGGAGATCTAGAAAGAACAAAGCATACGATTATAGAAAATATGAGGCTTAGCATGCAAAATGATACGCTCATAGGCGAAAAGTTAAACGATACAGGCATGGTTTTACAAGAATACCGCTTTCGCGAAAGCATTAACAACAAAAAATAACATCATCAAAAGAGGTCTGAAAAATGGGCGAAAATGACCAAAAATGACCAAAAAGTAAACGAATGAAACACCAAGTAGTACGTATTATTTTTATGCTAGCAGTTGCAACTGGTGCATTTGGACAAACAGAAACCCATAAAGAAAAATTTAGAGAATTAGAGCCCGATATTTGGTTAGGTATTTGGGATAAAGAACATTCGAGTGCATCAATAAAAATTGACACCCTAAGCTATGATGAGATTCCAAGAACGATTGATTTTAGAGGAACTGTCGTCGAAGCCCTAAAATGGAGTGATTCCAATGGAGAGAATATATTGATTCAGACAGTTACAGGGCATTTTAATTGGAAAGATGAAGATATGATTCATGATAAATCTGAACTATATGCCTATCTTTTTCAAAAAACTACTCTAGATAAAGAGTATAAGAGAAAATGGAGAATCTATGACTATACCGAATGTTATGCGGTAGATTGGTTTACAGGGTTTACGCCAAAAGCAACAACCATTACTGATGTAGATAATGATAGTATAACAGAAATAACAATCCCCTATGTTTCCATTTGTCGCGGGGGTATGGATCCTGGATCCATGAAAATAATAATGTATGAAGGAGGTATAAAATATGCCTTAAGAGGGGCAACAATGTTAATGTGCGGAAGCGAAAATTCGTATGGTGGCGAATTTGTCGAAACTGAGAATTTAAAAATGAAACCAAAACTTCATAGCTTTCTAATAGCACATTGGAATAGAAATAAATGTGAGGAAGGGAAATATGAATAGAGAATACTGTTTTAATTGAAAACGTAAACGAAGTGATACATGAAGTCAACTCCTAATAATGACAACTAACACATGCTTTTAGTAATCCTATTTTTTTTATTGATACTGCTGTTGGTAGGTTTGTATTTCCTATTCAGAGCCATCAAGTGGACTCTTAAAGAGAAAATAAGAATCAAGTGGGTGTTGGTCATAATCCTTATAATTACTTTAACCAGCGTATTAAAGGTTACTTTCTTTACAAAAATGGAGTTTATTCAATCCGACGTATACCCAGATTTGTACTTAATCAAAAACCCCATCAAGGATACAGATTCCATACACCGCATGATTAAAAATAGGGTGCTTAAAAAAGTAAACACTGAGCTTCTTAACGCCCATGGAGCAGCTGATTTTTCTGAATATGGAATGGATCCATCATCATACCGTATCCGTTTTTACGAATACTATACTGGTACATTTTTCTTCATCCCTTTTGGAGAAGCTGGCACCGATCATTTTATAGAAAATAAAGAAGACCCTGGTGGATTTAGTAGTGAAGAATTGTCTCACTATCATCAATACCGCATTGCGGAATTCAATATAGACTATTGTGAAAATGACACCTTAAATAGTGTTGGAAGGCTTTATTATTATCAAGGAAGGGATCTCATTAAAACAGACACCTTACTCAATCAATGCATAATCAATAAGGATGAAGAACCATCAGAATTTGTAGAACCAGTATCTGACAGTAATTAGCATATCACGATGAAAAAAAAGACCCCTATTTTTCTACTCACAGTAATGTTCATTTTCATGGCATGCAATACCCAGCCGAAAAGTAAAAATGTACAAACCAAGATTCAAAAAAATGAAACTGAAGAACGGATTGAAGCAAGTCAATTAAAAAATGAATCTCCGGCTGATTTTTCTCAAATATGGAAAAGCCTTCCTTTAAAAAATCTACCTGTGCTCGACACGACAAACTTTGACAACATCAAGGAAATCAATGAGTTTAATGCCGAAGAGATTAAAATATTACAATTAGATAAAATGTATCCAGATATAGGCAAAGATGGTCATACGTATATATTTATGCCATCGTACAAGCTTGCATTATCGGATGAGTTTTATACTATAATACTAAATGTGTATAAAGGAGATCATGAACTAGAATCTATTTTAATTAATTACGATCTAGACCATACCCTATCACAATATTACAATCAAAAAGGGGTGTTAACGACAAATTCATTAGTCATTGCGTACGATGAAATAGCGGAAGGATGGTCTAGAAAACATGCAAAAATAGAACAACAATCTGTGACTATTATTGATGAGTTTTATGGAGATCCAATACAGATAGATACGACAAAATTTCAAATTACGCGTAGTGGTGAGATACATCAAATTAAAACAAACTTCAGTAGTAATATAAGACCAGGTGAAGCGATTACACGAGATAAAACGTATACAGATACCATAGTGTTTTCAGCCTATAATGATGATTATGACTATAAAATGATAGAAGGGAAAAAGAATGGTAAGAATGTATCGTTCATTTATAATTGGGACTGGAATACGAATGACACCTACAATTTCGCATATGGCGATATCGTAAAAGTGGAATGGAAAATAGACAGTGTTTTTATAGCAGGTGAAGGAGAAACTTTAGACTTCGGAGAATGGGCTGTAGCAGCAGCACGCATTGAATCAAAAAATATACCTATCAAATTTTTATGGCGAGCAGAAAAATTTGATGAAGAAAGTAACCAGCATTTTAATTCAATTTTTCTTAACGAGTCCTTTATTGAATCGATCACTGATCAAGAAAAAGCAGCAGTAGCCTTTGTCGCCACATTTATAGGTAATGAGTGTTCATGGGATGGTAAGGCTACTAAAGATCGAAGCAACTTACAATGTAAAATTTTAACTGCTTTAAACCTGGGATACCAATGTTCAGAACAACACCTAGGATTTTTAAGAAATTGGTTTTCAAAAGATCCTATAGCGCTAAAGAAATTAGCCGTTTGCGGAACAATGCCAGATGGAGCCACAGTGCAAACCACCTTTGATGAAATTTCTATAGATACAGATAAGGAAAAACAAACAATTTCAATCACCTATAGAGTCCAAGGGATGAATATGAGAGCATCTACCACTTGGACCTATACCCAAACGGATTATTTTGAATACACCAACGAAACTATAAAGTGGATTGATGCAGAAAAATCTGAAGTACTAGAAAAGACTTGGGATACTAACGAAGAAGCACAAGAACCAAGTGCTATTGCCAAGGCAAATGCGTCTTTTGTAATCTCCTGTGGCTCGGGTTGTGCGATGACCTACACTGAATATAGCAGGATTAAAAAAGAGCATGTAATAGAAACTGTCTTCAAAGTTGAAATGTATACCAATGAAAAACGAATAGAAGAATACGTTGAGACTTATGTCTTTAGTTGTATGAATTCAAATAAAACAGAGCAGATCACATTAAAAGAAGATTCAGATTTTAAAATTGAAAATCAACATCCCAAACTTCAAGAACACCTAACTTCTTATGTACATCAAGTATGCGAATGAAAAACCTAATGAGATTCTTAGTGCTATTACTCCTCTTTATAACCAGCAATAGTTACGGGCAAGATTATTATTTTATTAATGCTCAGAGCGGATTAAATGTTCGCTCAGGGAGTGATTTGTCCTCAAAAAAAGTGACGAAGATTCCGTTTGGATTGATGGTGGAAAAAATAGCAGACACCGAAAAAGAGTTCATTGTAAATGATAATGGTAAGCAAATCAAAGGAAAGTTTGTCAAAATAAAATATGGCGATTTTTCTTGTATAACGTATGGAAATTATGATGGATCCATACAATATGGGTATGTCTTTGATGGCTACCTCAAAAAGGTAAAAAACGATGATTTAACCACTATAAAACAAATTGATAAAGTAACGTATACAGCGTTATCACAAAGAGCATCGAAAGAAATCCATACACCGAAAGCAATAAAAAACCTTGACTCGATTAAAATGATATTAAAAAACCGAGTGGATTGGGCTTCTGAGTCCGAAACAGCACAGTACCTAGTTTCTAATGCCGTAAAAAGTATCCGTTTAGCAAATGAATTAAAAGTAAGCTTTAATATAGGTTGTGTGGATTTTGGATTTTCTCAAGGGCACTCTGGATATTACCCCGAAGATGATATTTTGGTATTAGAGGGTGGGCACGGAACCGACGTATGTTTTTCTCTAAAAACGGGTGAAACGGAACTAACCATCGGTAACCCTGAATATATGGTTTCATCACCAAATAACAGCTACCGCTTAAATGGGTATTTCGGTGGGCAAGAATGTATCTCGTATTTCCTTCAAAAAAAGGAGAACGGCAAATTTGTGTATCTAACCGAGTTAAACAATGACCTTGATATTTGCATTTTTAAAACGTTTTATTGGATCAATGAAACCACATTTATTTATACAACCGGAGACTATTGGACAGATGGTGAAAACGAAACAGATGCGTATTTTATGGGTGAAATCCTAGTTAGGAAATAGATGTAATAATTTGATATATAAGATTATAAATGCTTTATACGCTTTCGCACTTTGGCTACGCTCAGCATAAACTTCTTCGCCATTACATTCCTTGAAAGCAAACAACACATAATGACACTACTAAAACAACTTCTTAGCTATATCTGTTGGATCATTATTGCCACCCTCTTTGCGTATGGGTATATGTTCCTCATTTTAGGGCCCATGCCTGAACCTTCCGATGGTTTTTTTGATATGATTGGTTTTATTGTGTATCATGTAGCATTGCTGCGTGTTGGCCCCATCATCGCAGGTATCATCGCTGTCCTGTATCTTCTTGTCGATATTTTTTACCTTCAAAAAAAGCTAAAGGAACATTCAAAAAAAAGAACCATTCGGTTTTTAGTGATGCTCTTCATCACCATCGTTGTGGGCATCGTACATTATATGCTTGAGAAAGTAATTGATTGTATCTAACGAAACAAATAGTAATAGCAATGATTAGTTTACGAAACCTATGTATTTTTCTAATTTTAATAAGCGCCTTGAGCTGTAAAAACGAAAAAGTAATATCTAAAAAACGGACTGTTTATAGTGAAGACTCAAAAGATAGTCTACCAAAAAATCTAAGCTCCGAAAGTCAACAAATAACACCTATAAATACTAATAATGTTCGTGTTGATTCGGTAAGCGTACGTCAAATAAAAAGATTTTCTGCTATCGAGCTACCTACGATTTTTGACTATTACAAAGAAGAAAAAACGGGCGATTATTCAAATTGGTCAGAAAAACTCTTTGGTAGATGTTGCTCAAACACTGACCTACGATTTACGGATAATTTATTTTTTAAAATAACCTCTAGTTTTGATTCCCCAAAGTATCCGATTACACATCTAGCAGATGGTCAGTATTTAACTGCTTTTGCGTTTAAACCCATAGATAGCGTTCGTATACACCTGCAAATTGACATAGAAAATTCCTTTTTAAAGGGGAAGTACTCAAATGCTAATCTATTAAAGACTACCGAAATGATAATGAATCCGATTCGTGTTAGTTTAATCAATGGGTATACAAAATCAGAAACGCTTTTTTATAAAAACGGACGTGTCAAAGAAATGGAGTTTTATGTCAATAATGAGTACAAACAAACGGTAGTTTTACTCGATTCACCCTTAGTGCAAGAAGTCACCATTGATGGCATTTTCACCACCAAAGACATTATTACCTTAGTTCCAAAATCGTATTATCGAGGCAGTACATCTGATGATATTTGCATTTCTGAAATACAAACAAATCTAGGTGAAAGCGGACTTCCTGAGTTGAATAAAAAGTTTAATCTTATGGAATTAATCAACAAACAATAGTCATTTTCCCTTTTATCGCTTTCGCGAAAGCGTACCATCGCATACGATACGCTAGCCCCCTCAAAAGGAGTCATCCAAACGGAACATATTCCTGCCAATTCCCCCAAAACCATCATCGCATACGGACGAATACCAATTAGATCGCAACACTTATTGTTTGTAAACCATCAAAAAAAGATTCTCTATTTTTAATTCTCTAGGATACCTATAGTTTCGTTTTTAGTAACCCCTAAAAACAAAAACATGAAAAATTTAATCTATCTCTTCGTTTTTATACTGATAGCAAGTTGTTCTACAGACAATGACCCAACGCCAGAAGTACAACCCATACCAGAACCAGAACCAGAAGTGATTGCGGTTCCAGGAGACACTGATACAGAATTTGTGATAGGTACTGAGGCCTTTGTGACTCCACAAGCCTATCTTTTGTTAGATGATGCTACAGGAGATTATGATCGTGAATTTTCCTTTGTATTTACAGACGGGACAGTGATTGAAGATAACACCAACGGAATTGCATTTGAAACGTCTACGACTCATGTTACAAAAATTACTTGCAATCTCATCGCTACTTCTGTAGATCCAGCACAGCTTCCTGTATTTGTTTGGCCTGTACAAAACCCAGGTGTAAACATTATCATGGAAGGTGCTAATTATACACATACTGCTATTACATCGTTTTCTAATACTAGTATGGTTGGAGGTGTATCCTATGGTCAAGTGGGAACTGCGACTAGTTATTCTCACACGGGGCAGGCACAAGGAGCCATTGCGCATCCCTCACATTTGTTTACCGTCAATAGTATAACCGTAGATCTTAATGCAGGCACAGGCACCATAGACTGCAGTTATACGTATGAAGATGACAATAATGTAACCATTACAGGAGTGTATGTAGGTCCCTATGATATCCTGACCGCCTTTTAAGAATCAAACACGAATTAAATAATGCATAACACGTTTACACAAATAGCGCCTTTCGGCGCTATTTGTTTTTATAGTACATTCCTACCACCTTGCACTCATCTCATTTTCTTTCAAGGATGGCCAAATAAGGTTTAGCTAACGTCGAAAAAATCAAAATAAGAATCGATATTCATATTTTTTAAAAAAGTGAGTATTACATTTTCAATTATATTCTTGGGTATAGAACACTTCAACTTTAGATGTATATTGAAGTCGATGTCTGTGTTTATACGCTTTCGCGAAAGCATATAAAAGAAACCAAAATCAATAATAAAAATAACCTGTTTACCGTAGTTTAGAAAGGAGTGATTATTTATAGTGTCTAGTTTTTTTCTCACTATATTTTTTAAATAAATCGTCAAAATACTCAAAAACACAGATGTGATACATGTTCTTTCTTGAGAAGCTTCCTAGAAAAAACACACGAGCGATACTACATTATCTTCGATATAAGTATTCCTTTTTTTATGAAAAAAATAATTTTATTATTAAGCTTAACAATCTTTTCTTGTAATTTATATTCTCAAGTAGGGATAAATACAACAACTCCAAGTGCCCAACTAGATATAAGCGCTACAGATCAAGCCTTGCCTTTGACCACCGATGGTTTACTTATTCCAAGAATAGATCAATTTCCTAGTATAAATCCTTCTGTAGGACAAGATTCTATGTTAGTGTATTTAACCACAACCGATGGAACTGATGCTCCAGGCTTTTACTACTGGAATGATGCGACAACTACATGGATAGGTATTCCTGGTGAAAAAGTAGAAAAGATTGACGATTTATTAGATGGAAAAAGTGATACTGGTGGATCTTCTGTCTTTTTAGGAGTTGATGCAGGTTCTCTAGACAATGGTACAGACAATCGAAATGTAGGAGTAGGTTTTCAATCTTTACAAGACATTTCAAACGGATTTAGAAATGTAGCGATAGGGTACCAATCTTTACAGAAAACTACAGGAAATTACAATGTAGGGATTGGATATAATGCTTTACTAAATAATGAAAGTGGACTAGATAATGTCGCTATAGGATCCTTTAGTATGGAATCTAATATAGCAGGTAGATTTAATGTGGCGATAGGCTATAATAGCCTGTCTAGTAATACTGAATCTTCAAACACAGCAGTAGGGAATCGATCTTTAGAATCAAATACTACAGGAAAATCTAATAACGCAGTTGGGAATTTTTCATTACGAACGAATATTACAGGGTCATTCAATAATGCTATGGGTGATGGTGCTATGAGCAATAACAGTACAGGGTCTTTAAATAGTGCTTTTGGTAATGGTTCATTAGGTAGAAACACGACTGGAAGTGGAAATGTGTCATTTGGAGCTCGCTCTCTAACCGACAATACCACTGGAATTGATAATGTAGCGATAGGAACTGCCGCATTATTTAAAAGTGTTACAGCTAATAGAAATATTGCCATTGGTTCGGGAACTTTAGGGGGAGCAGGTTTAAGTGGAGATAGTAACATTGCTATTGGTACAGGTGCTCTAAGTCATAACACAACAGGTACAAATAATATTGCTATTGGTGATAAATCATCTAGATTTACAAACAATAGCAATACGGTTACATTGGGTAATTCATCACATAATACGTATTTAATGTATGCTGCCAGCTGGACACAGGCATCAGATAGGTCACTAAAACATGATATAAAAGAAATTCCTGTGGGTCTAGATTTTGTGAAACAATTGAATCCAGTAGAGTATGTCTATAATAACGCTGCTAAGGAGACAGATAAAACTTTTGGTTTTATAGCACAAGAAATAGACATTCTTGTTAAAAAATCTGATATTCAAGGTAACGTCATCGTAGGTGATATAGGGAATAATCTATTAGGATTAAAGCAAGTAGAATTAATTCCCGTTTTAACAAAAGCTATTCAGGAACAACAATCTCAAATAGAAGATTTAGAGCAAAAATTAGCATTATTAAGTAGCACATTAGACCAACTACTCTTAAAAGAAAAGGAGTAGCTCATTTTCTATATATGGTAAGTGTATCTTCAGATGTCTACTAATAATAAAAAATAGTAATACCTCAACATCTTGTCCCGAGGATTATTTACAGTAATTCATTTTCAGAAGCCTGTTTAAGTAAGATATGCTGGTACAGCAACCATTGAATGATTTTCAGTGGATTTTTACGTTGCGTACGCTCTTGTACAATGGTAAGGCAATCCACTAGTGTTTGTTTATGAAGTAATTTAAGAATGGGCGTAATGTGAAGATGATCTACAAAAACAAAGGGTTCTTCTTCGTTATTAATAGAGAAACCTTCCATTTCGATGATTTCATACGCTCCCAATATCGGAACGCTTAGAAATTTTCCTTTTTTGTTTAAAACAAGGATATCGTCTTTTTTTAAGGAAATTTGGCTTTCTGTTTCAATAGTGTCTGTTTTTTTTGCGGTCTTTCTGGAGGTCCAAAATTCACTACCTGGAAATAGAATTTGTTCTCCGTAGAAATCGCTCGTCCACTGCTTGTTTTTTCGGACTTCAGAGGCGATAAGATTTTCGTAGTAACGTATAGCAAGCGATGCATTTTGTTTTTTTAAAATCGTATTGACAATGATCGCTCCTTGTATTCCTGACTTCATGGCTTTTTGAACGCCTTGTGAGGAAATAGGATCCATCGTGTAGGCAGCATCTCCAATTTTTATAAACGAATTTCCAATCACATGATTGTCATAATAAGGAGTTGCATCACAGACTGTGATTTCACCTTTGATAGTACCAGCCAGTATCGGTGAAGCAAATGTAGATGTAGACAGCGTATGGTGATAAAACTCTTCTACAGAGGAAGAATCTTTTATTTTCTGCGGATCAGAAAAAATACACAAAATAAAATCATCGGTATTCAATGGAGCGCCCCAATACCAGTGCTCATTTCCTGCTTCGATGAATGAATTTTTATCCTTGTTCGTGTCAGACTTCCAATAGGCGTAGGTCGCTAATAATTTTGGTTGGTAGGATTTTTTTGAATGTTTAAGTATTGATTTTCTACCACAAGCATCGACAATAAATGAGGTGGTTATGTTATACTGTTCATCGCTACAGGTCACGTTCATTTTCCATGTGCAATCTTCAAGTTGTTCTAAATTTTTGATGCTACCTGGTTGAAAAATAGATACCTTTTTTTTCTCACACTCTGCTACAAGAAGTGCGTCAAAAAGACCTCTATCGATATGGTATCCAGCCTTATCTTTTTTAAAAGTCTTAACGATCGGCTCCTCAGAAGACCATAAAACCACCGATGTATGTGCTTTTTTACACGGGAGTTGTGCTACTTGCTTGTCAATCTGTAACAGCTGTAACCAATGATGTATTCCTGAGGTAAGCGACAAACCGATATGGGGTCGCGGGAAGCTACTTTTTTCAATAAGTGCAACTCGATACCCCAAATCAACTAACCGGTTGGCAATGGTAGCACCAGCAGGTCCAGCGCCAATAACACATATATCATAGTGCATGTCTGAAGTGGTGTTATGCATTCCAGTTTGGCGCTAGTCTATTTAATCGTTCATAGGCTTGTATCGTATAGTACAACCATCCTCTTATGTAATCACAGGCTGTTCTACCACGGTCAATGACTTCATGATGACATCCACCGCCACACAGATACCTTGCCCAACATTCTGTACAAGGCGATTGCTGATGCACATGCCGATCTTTAAGCCACGTGTTTTGTAAATCAGGATCAACACCATCTGCAAGGGTTCCCATTTTTCCTCTAGGTTCATTCACAAATCGATGGCAAGCCGACAATTCTCCATCGGCAGAAACACCAAAATACCCAGCGCCAGCGCCACAAGGGTAGGGGCGATGGGTGCCTTTGTCAATTTCCTTTAGTGCATTGATCATATTTAGATACGGATACCTTTTACCTTGTAAAACAGCTTTCTCAAATCGGAGTCCACAATCAATCATCCCTTCTAAAAGCTGTTGAAGGTCTTCTTTTGACATTTCATTTTTCCCATTACTCG
>CAYGQJ010000002.1:85248-106561 GCA_964351845.1 uncultured Flavobacteriaceae bacterium
CCTTCTAAAAGCTGTTGAAGGTCTTCTTTTGACATTTCATTTTTCCCATTACTCGATTTTAATAAAGGAGAGAATCCAACACTGTGGAATCCCATGTCGATAAAGCTATCCAAGGCATCGCCTAAGTTCATATTACTAGGTGTCACAGTCACACGGGCAGAAACCTGCATGTTTTTTTGCTTTTTTAGCAGCGGTTGAATATTCTTCATGATATGATCATAACTACCTCTCCCGTTTTTCATGGGCCGTAATCCATCATGTTGCTCCTTTAATCCATCCAAACTTACCGTCACCGCAAATTGATGTCGCTCAAAAAAATCAGCATCTTCTTCACGGACTAATGTTCCATTGGTTGTTATTGAGAATTTAACATGAATGCCCATCTCTTTCCCTAGGTTAGCTGCATATTCTGTCGCTGCATATATGTCTTTTCGATTCATTAAAGGTTCGCCCCCAAGAAACGTCAGCTGGACAGTATCGCCAGCTTTTCGCTGTTTTATCAGCATATTTATAGCTGTTTTTGCGGTCTCAAACGACATTTTTTTAGAAGGACCTCCAAAATCTCCTTGATCCGCATAACAATAGGTACATCCCATATTACATTTCTGTACAATAGAAAGTGATAAAGCATGCATTGGGGGTGACTCCAATGGGGTGTCGTCAATGAAAGGAATTGGATTGATTCCCATGGCTGCTAGACGGTATTCAATCGACTTTTCATCCTTAAGTTCCAGTAGTGAACGCAATGCTTCTTCGGTCTTTTCTTCTACTTTATATAGTTTACTTCCGTTGGGTATAAAAATAGATGTTTGCTTAGGGTCCCGAATCAAATGCACGTTGGGAGAAACGGGTTTTGATTCCTGTGCAATGATGCGAGCCAGATCACTAGCTAATGTTCTTTCTTTTAAGATCTCCATGTTATTTCTTTGATGTTTTACTACCAGAATCGAGCGCATCTTTCCCTTTGACTATAAAGTTCAATTCCCCTTCCCAATTTTCGAATAAATCATCATACGTAATAAATCGAATATCTGTACGGTCATCTGGAATGTATTCACCAGAACGCTTTTTAGTCATCCAATTATCCCCTTTACTTAATCCATTTTCTCCAGGTTCTATATTCACATAGTCAGGTCGGCTGGCCGCCCAATAGTAGCAGGCGCACTCTCTATAATCATTTTGCCACGGAGCGCAGAGTCCTTGGGTTAGTTCGCCAGGTTCAAGTATTTCACTGGTAAACTCAGCGCTTTTGGCATTAAAAATTTTATTGACTACCAATTCATGCGCTATAATATCACAATTATCAGCATTGAGATCCTTTGCATCAATAACCACTTCTGTAGCAGATGGTTCTTTTGTAAAATAGCCAATGACCTTTTGTCCTTGTAATTGAAGTACTTCTACCAAATTATTTGACCATTCCATAAAAGAAACGCCATTTGGATTTGAGGTATTGATCAACTTTAAATTCCCACTATCTGGGAATGTCGGCCCTGTTGTCACGACGGTAGTAGGATGCGCTTTATCGCTATAGCTAAGTCCTACAAGGCGATGATGTTTAAATTTTCCTAATTCGCCTTCACCCTCTAGCACATAGTTATTGTTTTCAAGTAAGGTGAGTCCTTCAAAGGATCGTCTCCAAAGATTTCTAAAATCCATTTCCAGTCCTGGGAAACAATTGGAGATAGCGGTTCTAGGTAATATCGCAAAAGGGTTTCCTTGGCCTCTGTAGTGTAATTGAGACATCACATCACTGACTAAAATATGTGTTGGTGCTTTTGCATTCAATTTTTTATCCGCACTCTCGAACATAGCCGATGTAGCACATTGAATAATTTTATTTATTTGGCGGTATGTAAAGCATAATGCTCTTCCATCGGCTCCTCTCATCATTGCGGGCATCTTACGACGTTCGGGGTTTGAGAGATCTCCAATTTTATCAGGTCTTCTCAATGCATTTTCAAACCAAGGTGTCATACCCGCGCCAATTCCATTAAATACACGTTCGTGAATGGCCTGGACAGCAAGGTTATCTACAATAGAAGTTGCCATAATCGGTTCAAACATACGCCCAAAATCATTGGAATCTTGAGCAACCATTGTACTTGCAACTCGTGCTTTCCCGTTGTAGGGATTTCCATTCATAATGGCGGTGTTCATAATCCGAACAGTTTCTAATGCACGACGAATGATTTCTTGGGCTTCTTCAATAGGGACTTCTGTGTCTATTTGAGGTCCTAATAAGATTTGCTCTAATTCATCTGTAATTACACGCACAGGCAATGTGTCTGGTGCATAGGCAGGAGGTCCTGCACTAATGTGCGCTCTGGCTTCTAAAACAGTTCCGTCAGTGTTTTTTAATTGAACACTTGCAAAACCATCACACTCATCATCTAGGTATCCCCAACTAACTTGTTCTCCTTTATCATTTTGATATCCTGCAAATATTTGCCCTGGATTGGTTAGTTCTGGACCAGATCCTTCCGCATAGCCAAGCCAATCTCCTTTTTCACTATACAACAAAAAATCATCTCCGTATTTTTCATAAACAGGATCTTTTTCTTCTTTTTTAGTGTCTTTATTAATGCGTGTTTTTTTCGTTCCGTATACTCTCCCAGGACCTGGTGTAAAACGAAAACGGATTTGAGGGAATTTTTTTGACGGTTTAATAAATTGAACATGACCTAAGAGCAATGTTTTTCCTGCTATAAAATTAGGACATTGCCCTTCTAATGGAATTTGATGATGTGCGTTAATATCACAAGTAGTTGCTTCAATTTTATCTTTCTCATCATGCGTTCTACGATACAATTTGATATTAGCCATATGTACATTCCACGAGATATCAGATAGTGTATGCCCTGACTTTTCTAATAGCTCCATGGTCAATGGCACTAATACATCGGGTTGTTCTTCTGTGATGGCAAAAACTTCTAAAAAAGGCGATACAGGACGAACAGTTCCCTTTTTTTCATCATGATCGACAACATCTTTAAAGATCACTTTTTTGGGCGTGTATTTTGTTAATTCTCCTGTTTTTTTATCTATTTCAAAACTGTCTTCAGGGACAATCGTTCTAAAGTCCAACGGGCGTTCGTCATTGACTGTCAGTGAGTATGCTTCCATTGGTTTCTCAGAAGATCCCAAGCGTCCTATAGCGATGGGAGGCAGTATTCTTAAATCTATAATTTTACAATTTTCCATGTCTTGTCTATCTTTTTTAGTTGGCTAGGTGGGTTATTTCTTCTGCAATCGCATTTAATTTCGCATCTGCTTCTCTCAGCGAATAGAGATATGTACGCTGCTGATCGTCGGCAGTTTTTAATAATTTTTTAGTTAATACCTCAGATGCATCTATAAGATCTTGATGCATTCTCCACCTATTGACTTCTCCTATAGGAAGGTCTAGCGTATAAGGAATTGTAAATGGAGGTCCTGCACATTTTTTTTCTTTGCGATTAAGAGGCATTCTCATCAAAATATTTGATAAACTTCTAAGATTATACATCTCCCCAAAAGTTGCATGGATAATGGTGCCTCTTGGCGAATACGCTCCAGAATTATTGTAGCCGGCATCTAACAGGAAACTATGAGACAAGAATGTAAGCAACATGCGGTATCGAATGTCAAATAAACTTGCCCACTGTTGGGTAATAGTATCTACGATATAATCAATTCTACAATTTGCTTTCTCACCTGTAGCAGGAGAAAATTCAGGATCCTGTGCACCATCTTTGATGGTTGGGTTTGTGGCAATATCTCTGGATGGATTAAAATCTGCAGGCATAAGACGCCATTCTTTATAGATCGAAAGAAAACGTTCAAAATGGGAAGGCTCTCCATCTGCAAGTGCTTCTGTCGCTTCGCCTTGTTCTCCTATTTCATTTACAGCTTCAATTGCATCTGTACGTGATTGTAAAGGAGCGACGAGCACATTGGGCGCTCCTTTGGGATTGCCGCCCATACTATCACCACGCGCGCCATCTTTATAACCGCGACCCCATTCGTCAAACTTGGCTTGAAAAGGGTAGGAGCCAGCATTAAAACAGCTATCCGGAATTAATTCTGTGTCATTTAGCAACGCTAATACCTGTTTAAATATACAGGCTATAGGATCTCCTAATTCATCCATAGGAACCCCTGCATCTAAGAGCGCTTTAATTTCTCTCTTGATTGCTTTAGTTTCATCATCATCCTGATCTGTTACAATAATCCAATTCTCAGGAGATTCTGCATAAATGTATTTTGCTAAAGACTCTTTTGAAAAAGGCTCTAATGTAAATGGGAATGGATATAATTCTGTATCCCACGGGAAATCTTGTCTCCCAAAATTCAGCGGTGCACCCATGACTCGTAACACGTTTTGAACAGAAACCAAATGACCCATTTCTTCTTTTGAGATTCCGAGTACAATTTCTTGCCACTTGCGTACGCTATCTCTATATTTTTCTTCAATATGGTCTCCTCCCATACTATAAGCTCCATATAAATATTGAACCATCAAACCATGTTCAAGCTCAGCATCTATATGCATTAAAAATGTTAGCCAATCTTTAGGATTGAACTCGTCAGGGATGCGTATTTCTCCGCATCCTTGTTCTTGTTCTTCAGAAGTTTTAGAAGCGCTTCTTAGTTTGTTTTCTGCGTCGGTTTCTGGACGTGCCAAACGAATAAAATGGCTCAAATGTCGCGAGTGATTAGTTCTCATAGATGTAAAATGTATGTTAGGTTGTTAGTAATGGATAGTATATAATAATACTGATAGTCTATACAAAGCACCTCATTAACTAATGAGACACTCAATAAGAGTTTTGATAAACTATTTTCTTGGAGGGGATTGCCTAAATATAGGAAAAATATTTAAGATATTAATAACTAGTGCATTATAATTTAATAGTAGCTGTATGCGCTATTATAATTTTACAGACTAGGGGCTCTTAAATGAGGTTGTTTTATAAAATAATGAGTGGGTAAGGTAGTATAGACTTTGACACTTTTTCTATATCCACAGACAGGATCGTAAAGAGAAAATAGTCTTCATGTTCTTTAAAGAACTTTGTATTGTAATACACAAAAATGGCTGTCTAGAAACCTCTAAACAGCCATTTTTATAAGGATTATACTTCCTACTATGAATCTCTGAAAATAACTATTCCGCTTCAACTGCAAGTGAATCTTCCATTTCAGCAGCTTCATTAATTTCAGAAGTTGCAGGAATAGCATTTTTTAATGCGGTAAACTTTTCTAAACGCTCCATATCTGCTTCTTCACCAGAAAAATAAGGAAATACATCCATAATGGGAGACTCAGAAATAGCGGGGATGGTGTATTCTCCCATGGTATCTTTCATTGTACTCACCGTATTTTCAAATGCTTCTTTTACATCATTGGCCTGAACCAATAAATAGAGATTGGTTTTACGCTCTTTACCACTCTCTTCATCATAAGCGATCAAAGATACGCGAGATTTAAACCATCGGTCGGCATTCTCAAAAGGGTGGATTTCAGCATAGTTTGCTACTTTAATATTAGTGATTTTAATTTCGTCACTATCCATCAAATAAGCTGCCATCTCTTCGGTAATTCTACTTTCAGCCTCTGTATAGGAAATAGCATCGACCAAAAAAGGTTCTGTCTTTACCTTTTGCATCCCAGATGCTTCATCCATTTTTCTATATTTTACCTTACATTCATACCATGTTGCACTCATATCATTTTGTTTTAAGGTTGCCAAAAATAAGGTTTAGCGCAAGGCGAAATAATCAAAACAAGAATAGATATTCACAATTTTTAAAATAGTTTTGTAGTCGTTTTAGAACGAGGCAGTTATCCATCTTTACATCCCTGAGTTGATTGCTGTTTTTACGCTTTCAATGAGAATAACAGCGCAGAAGTTTACGCTTTCGCGAAAGCGTACTTAGACTCTTAAAAATAGGAGGGAAGCGCTCATAATGACACACATTTATGTAAAACTATGTCGTTGTTCTTGTGTAGACGAAGCGTTGAGTAACTGATGAAAAACTTTCATCGTATTAAAATCGTGGGTAATAGCTTTTGAAACTACCAACCCTGAAATTCCTGCGTCTAGCAGCGTTGTCACATCGTTTGTGGTGATGTCTCCCATAGCCAAGATAGGTGTCTCGGTGTGTAAAAGATCGGTGATGGCTGTATATCCCTGAATTCCTAAGGTTGCTACGTGCTGATCTTTAGGAGCCGCGTTGAAAGGCCCTAAACAGATATAATCGACTTCTTTTTCTAGTAATGCTTCGCAATCTTGCAGGGTATGCGCACTTCCGCCTATCATTTGCCAAGTGTATAAATGATCTCTTACGGTAGCTGGACAGGAGCCCATTGCTAGTAATTGTACCCCATCTGCTTTGACTTCTTTAGCCATTTTATACTGGTTTTGTATGATGAGTCGGGTTTGAAAATGTGCCGTGATCTCTCGCGCTTCTTGGGCAATTCTTAAAAGATTTTTGTCTGACCCTTTTTGGAATCCTAAGTGCACAAGCTCTGCTCCGTATGTGCAGGCTTTTTGAATGTTTTCTAGATGTGCTTTTGCACTACTTCCTTCAGATATGTAATGTAATTTGGGTAGAATCATAGCATGTATTTCATATGAGAAAATCTATGTAAATATCGATCAATTATTTGAAGCAAATACGATATCCATTAAAATATCTTAAAACATAAATCATCAGAAACTGTATTTATAGAACGTATGAAATCACAAGATTCATGAAAAGCAGAAAGCATCAAGCAAATCCTTATCGGAAGTTACGCAGTAGGTATCTTGAACAACTTAATTTTGATCTTATTAATCATAAAAAATATATAGTATGAAATCACAGCTTTTACAACTTAAGAAGTATCAAATTACTGATGCGAATGTATTAAAGAGTGTCGTTGGATGTAAACGTACCGAATACCAAAACTGCATTATTAGAGCCATCATGGCTGACTCTGAGTATGATGACAATCAAAATGAGTGGCAGGACATTTGTTCTAATCTTTATGGAAGTCCGACAGATTAAGTAGTTGATAGCTTTTTGAAAAGCATTTTTTAATTGTCAAATTGAGCTTGCTGAAGTTGTTGAAATTCTAATATCAACATTTTTTCTGCAGGCTCAGGATGACAGATAACTTATAGTACACTTTTTGAAAAACCTTGTTCTACTTATTTACTTACAAAATTCAATACTTGAAGGAGATCGGTCTCGTCATTTAAAGACAACCTATTTTTACTGATGTACTCAGCAATAGCTTTTTGATTTAAACCGTCCGATTGAAGAAGCTTAGAAAAAGCCTTCTTTGACGTTTTCATTTTGGTTAATTTTCCTTCATTATACAGATAGTACTTTTCCTTCTTAATGTATTTATTGGCACTTCTAGCATGCATAGGATTGATAGATCCCTCCGAATAAATGACGTCATACTCTCTATACACAGAAAGTTTTTCATTAAAAAACAATTCAAATATTTTTAGTTCTCCATCTATCGTAAATACACGAAATATTTTATCATTAATCTCTATCTTCAGTAAGTTATCACTATCAAATGTATAGACAGAATTTTCATCATAAAGCGCATCAAGTGTGTTATTGTACAAATTTATATTGACACTTTTTATTTTAAAACTCCCATTTTGCTTAGTGAAAATGACTCCTTCTGTATCCCAATCTTCAAAATAATAGGCAGAGCCATCTGTCTTAAAATCTGGATTTACAAAACCAAGTCCTAAATCAAACGAATTATGGGTTCCAAACCCTTGTCGGATATTATTTCGTGGGTTTTTCTCTGTCTTGGTTTCTTGTGCAAACGATGGGAGAATGCAGCATATGCTCAGTAGTAAAAAAGTGGCTTTTTTCATTATCATGTATTTTAAAAAATAAATTCTATTAAGATTTGTTTCTCTATAATGGTCTTACAGAGTTATTGGTATTGTCTCAAATATATCCAAATATCTGAACACCAGCATATAATTAAGCTTATTTTATGTTATTTTTTTAGGAGCTCTCTTAAAACTACCTAACGCTAACTAACCATTGTGAATATACTCAACTTTGATAGTATTTCTAGTAAAATCCGATAACATCTTCCTGTAAAGGTTTCTTATTTGGAAAGGTATTATACGTATAATTGAACCTTTTGTATGCGTCTGTAGCAGGCATACTTTCATTTTAAATAGATTACTTCATTTTATATTCTTTAGAATTTTGAAAAAAACTAGAGTGATTTTTTTAAGATCTATACTTTTAGAGCCATTCAAAAGATTTAGATATCACAAAACAATGAAGCAATTGTAAAAAGGAAGAACCGTGTAAAAATGACGGTGTTCCATCTAAGAATAGGAATTATTTTTTATACGCTTTCGCGAAAGCGTACATAGCCTTACTAAAAAAAGCAGACGGGTTTTATTGTAATGTGTACATCTTATATTTGAACCTACTTTAAAAGACTATTGACATTATTTTTATAGAGTTTGCCAATAGGAATCGTGTCGTTTCCAATATAAATTCTGTTGCCTTCAATTCTTTGAATCTGGGTTTTAGCAATCGCAAATGATTTATGAACTTGAAGAAACTCATCTTCAGGTAACAATGCAATCATATCTGAAATTTTCCCTCTTATCGTAATCACATCGTTTGTGGTGACCACCTTTGTATAGTTGCCCGAGGCTTCGACATATAAAATAGTTTTGATGTCCACTTGTATATGACTATTATGCTGTCTCAAAAACAGTTGGCCAGGGGGCGTATCAGTCGTTTTTGATGACGTTTGCTCGTTTGTCATCGAAGTGCCAATCACTTTATTTATTGCTTTTAAAAAGCGCTCAAAACTAAATGGCTTTAATAAATAGTCACTGACATTCAATTCATAGCCTTCTATGGCAAACTCACTGTAAGCAGTCGTTACAATCACTTTAGGAGGTGATACCAATGTTTTTAGAAACGCAAAGCCTTTTAATTTTGGCATATTTAAATCTAAGAAAATCAAATCAACTTCGTGCTGATTAAGATACGCAAGCGCTTCCAAGGCATTGTAACAGTTTTTCTGTAAAACCATATTTGGAAGCATTTCACAATATTCCATGATAATCTTGTGTGCCACATGTTCATCATCTATGATTAGGTATCGTATCATTTTAATTTTAAAGAGAGTTTAACTTTATAAACAGGAGCATCTACATCAAAAGAAAGAGCGTGTTTTTTTGTATACACGAGTTCTAATCTTCGTTGTAAATTTTTTAAACCAATACCTTCATGAGCGGTTGTTTCTTGTACATCAAAATTATTTTCAATCTCAAAATTGATCTCATCTTCAGTGGCCATCAAATTCATATGGATATATGCATCTTTTTCTAAGTTTTCCAATCCATGCTTAAATGCATTTTCTACTAAGATAATAAATAACAAAGGCATGACTTTACGATCTAAATCATCAATTTGGTGGTGAAATTGGATATCCGATTTTTTATGATACCGTATTTCCTGAAGCTGTACGTAGTTTTGTAAATAATCTAATTCATCTTTAAGAGTCACCCAATCTTTTTGTCCTTCATAGATGCTATATCGCATCATATCAGAAAGTTTAAGGACCATTTGTCTTTCCTTAGAATCTTTCGCCATCAATCCATACAGATTGTTAAGTGTATTGAAAAAGAAATGAGGATTTACTTGACTTTTTAAATGGAGTAATTCTGTTTTTTCTTTTTCATTTTTTAACCGAATAATTGATTTGATTTGTTTAAATATCCAATGTGCAATTGTGATAAATAAAATACTGAAGTACAATCCAATAAACTCTACAAACCCTTCTAATTTGCCAAAAGTGTCATTAAAAAAAACAAGGACTAAGCCTATAATTACAAGCATAATTCTATAAAATCGCTTTATAATTTTCTTTTTTTTATTTGATATTTTCAGCTTCATATGTCAATATTAATTAAATAAAATCCCTCCTACAAATTAGTTGACAAACAATAGATACAAAGGGGTAAAAGACTATTGAGCAGTGATAAAGTATGTTTATGTTCTTCAAAAGTGTTTGTGTCACGCCTAGCATGAGATGTGTCCCTTTTTCTTTTCCATAACAGTGATACAAGATACGTTTGCCTCAAATAATCAATCAAAAAATAACAGTATGGAACTCATTATTGAGAATGTATGTAAAACGTATTCAAATGGGGTAAATGCATTACAAAATATTTCTTTGAAAATACCCAAAGGAATGTATGGTTTACTTGGTCCCAATGGCGCAGGAAAATCTACGTTAATGCGCACGATTGCTACGCTACAAGAAGCCGACAGCGGATCTGTTTTGCTAGGCGAGTTAGATGTATTAAAACAAAAAAATGAGGTTCGGCAGGTATTAGGCTATTTACCACAACAATTTGGTTTGTATCCAAGAATATCTGCCGAAGTGCTGTTAAATCATTTTGCAGTGCTAAAAGGAATTGCAAACAAAGCCGAACGCAAAGAATTGGTCAATGCACTCTTACACAAAACAAACCTTTACGATGTTAGAAAACAATACTTGAAAGGGTATTCAGGAGGAATGAAACAACGTTTTGGGATTGCGCAAGCATTATTAAATAATCCAAAATTACTCATTGTAGATGAGCCAACAGCAGGTTTAGACCCTGTGGAAAGAAATCGATTTTATAACCTGCTAAGTGAATTGGGAGAAAACACCATTGTTATTCTATCGACCCACATTGTAGAAGATGTAAAAGAATTATGCAGCCAGATGGCTATTATACATCAAGGCCAAGTATTACTGAAAGGAAATCCGCTAGAAATCATTGAAAACCTTGAAGGAAAAGTATATCAGAAAACGATTGTAAAATCTGAGTTAGAAAGTTATAAAAAACACTATCAAGTGATTAGCGAACGGTTATTTCTTGGGAAACCAATCATTCATATCCTTAGCGATGTGAACCCTGGGAATGGTTTTTCTAGGATAGGTGCAGATTTAGAAGACGTGTATTTCTCTCAAATTTTTGGTAACACTACGAACCTTAAACCAATGATGTCATGATGTGGTATTCTATTTTTAAGTTTGAAATACAGTACAGAATTAATCGAGCAGATACGTATGTGTTTTTCCTATTTCTGTTTTTATTTTCTATCGTTGGTGTCGATTTTATTTTTCAAGGTGCCGAACTAGGACTCATGAAAAAAAATTCACCCTTAGTCATTGCAAAAACGATGGGAGCTATTACAGGGCTATTTATGATTTTAGCCTCCATGATTATGGGAGTTTCTGTCTTACGAGATTTTGAGTATCAGATGGAATCTCTCATGTATGTAAATCCAATTAAAAAGAAAGATTATTTAGTAGGTCGGTTTTTAGGATCGTTTGCGGTGTTACTTTTTGTATTTAGTGGAGTTTTCTTCGGAATGATACTGGGTGAATTTATGCCATGGAATAGTCCAGAGGACCTATTAGCCTTTAATGTAATTTTGTATGTAAAGATATTTCTGTTTGTCACCTTACCCACTTTATTTTTTGGAGCAGCGTTATTTTTTGTCACAGGGGCATTAACTAGAAATCTAGTGGTTGTTTATACACAGGGTGTTATTTTGTTTGTCGTATTTATGTTAACCAAAGCAATTACCAATGAGTTCTGGCAAGCCATTCTAGACCCATTCTCATTAACGACCACAACCTTTATTACAAAATCTTGGTCGGCTTTAGAAAAGAGCACGCAAGAGCTTCCGTTTTTTGGAGCATTGTTATATAATAAACTGTTTTGGTTATCTCTTGGGATCATAGCACTGATATATGGGTATAAAAAATTCAATTTTAATACGATCAAAAGCAAACGTTTCAAAGGGAAGAAGCAGCAAATCATAGATTCTCAGGTTGAGAATACCCCTAAGGTTGTTATTCCTGTATGTAACATACAAGAAGGGATAATGTCAAAATGGACACAGTTCAAAGCGTTTTCGTGGTTTTATTTTATGAGTATTTGTAAACAACCCTCTTTTTGGGGAATTGTTATTTGTGGCATGATCATCATCATCATTAACTCGGTAAACTTAGGAACCGTATACGGAGTAGATAGTTATCCAGCTACTTATTTTATTGTAGAAGAATTACAAGAGACTTCCATTTACTTTTTTATCATCATTATTCTTTTTTATTCTGGAGAGCTTATCTGGAAAGAACGTACCGCTAAAGTAAGCCTGATCTATGACGCAACGGCTATGTCCAGTTTTGTGAACTTACTAGGCAAATACGCAGCACTCATGCTAGTGTGTATTGTTTTAATGGTTGCTTTAATCATCTCAGGTATTCTATTCCAAACATTGAGTGGCTATTATATCTATGAGTTTCACGTATATTTTAACGGTTTCTTTTTAGAGATTCTTCCATTTCTTGCGTTGTATTCATTTGTTGCTTTTTTTGTTCAATCCCTTGTCAATCATAAGTTTATTGGGGTCATGGTGGTTTTAGTATTCTTTATTTTAACCGTTGCTTTGGGATTGTTTGGTTTTAATCATCCTTTGTATTTTTTTGGAGGAAACTCTTTGGGAACGTATTCAGCTATGAATGGATATGGACATTTTTTAAAACCGTATCTTTTTATTAAAACCTATTGGCTTCTTTTTGGTGTGTTTTTACTGAGTATAGCATCCCTTTTTATCACCAGAGGAACAGAAACTCACTTTTTAAAACGATTAAAGGCTAGTAGCAATCGTATGAGTAAACCACTTCTGAAACTTACCAGCTTTATCATCATTAGTTGTATAGGTATGGGAAGCTATATATTTTATAACACAAATGTAGTAAATGACTATTGGACGGCTTCTGAAGCTACAGCGTATAGAGTTGGTTATGAAAAAACATTAAAAAAGTTTGAGTATCTACCACAGCCAAAAATTGAAAGTGTCAATCTACAGGTAGAGTTGTACCCTTCCAAAAGAGCCTATACCGCTGAAGGATATTATATCCTAAAAAACACACATGAGAGGGCCATTGATGAGATACACATTCAAAAATTAATAGAAGATGATGTCGCAATAGACTACCTCACTTTTGAGGGAGGCGCTACTGTAAACACAACCTATAGCAACTATGAGTATACGATTCATCAACTAGCAAAACCCTTGCAGCCCGGTGATCAAATTAAAATGAGTTTCAAACAAACCTTTAGGACTAAAGGGTTCACAGTATCTGAGTCGAATACTACGATTGTTGAAAACGGAACCTTTTTTAATAACAATGACTTTCCAACAATAGGGTATACTAAAAAGTATGAACTTCAAGATGATGATGAACGTATCGCATATCAATTGCCTAAAAGGGCCAACAAAGCATCCCGAGATGATGTACATGAACTCCAAAATGCAAGGTCAGGAAGTGATTCGGATGGTATGTATTTTGAGATGATTGTAGGTACAGAAATAGATCAAACGGCGATAGCACCTGGTACGCTTTTAAAACAGTGGCAAGAAAATAACCGTTCGTATTTTCATTATAAAATGGATCAGAAGATGATTCATTTTTATGCAATTGTTTCTGGAAGATACGAAGTAAAAAAAGACATGTGGACCGCTACTTCTGATACGACGAAGCCACCTGTAGCGCTAGAAGTTTATTATCATAAAGCACACGATTATAATATAGATAGCATGATGGAATCTATGAAAGCCTCTTTAGCGTATTATAGTGCTCACTTTAGTCCGTATCAATATGATCAAATACGTATTATGGAGTTTCCGCGCTATGCTGTTTTTGCGCAATCATTTCCAGGTACCGTTCCTTTTTCAGAAGCTATCGGATTTGTATTAGATATTGATGATGAAAAAGATGTTGATATGGTGTTCTATATTACTGCACATGAACTAGCACATCAATGGTTTGGTATGCAGGTAGAAGCGGCCAATGTAAAGGGACGTAATTTCATTTTAGAAACCTTATCGCAATATGCGGCGATCATGGTACTAAAGAAACAATACTCCGAAGAAAAAGTACAGCAATTTTTAGACCTACAACAAAAAAAATATACAGAAGGAAGACAAAGGGAAGCAGGGCAGGAGCCCTCATTAGCCTTGGTAGAAAATCAAGAGTATGTGTATTATGCAAAAGGAGCAATCACTATGTATGCCCTTCAAAAAGCGATTGGAGAAGAGAACGTGAATTTGGCATTAAAGCGATTTATTAATGATTGGAATACAGTAACAAAATCAGCTGCAAGCAGACATCGATACCCAACGAGCGAAGATTTACTTAATTATTTTAGAGAAGTAACCCCAGATGATTCCCAGTATTTAATTACTGAATTGTTTGAGTCTGTAGCAGAATAAAAGTTGATTCCTTAGAATTTAAATAAACCGTGTAGCGTAACTAGTAGGCAGAAGTCTACTCAACGTTATCTCACTACTAGAGCGTTTTAGGGTATATGATTATACCATACCCTTTATTTATTGAGAAACATAATACATAGGTTTATTACCTACTAAATTGATTATTAATCTAATAGATATTCCTGTGAAAAGAATAAATTATAAAATTAGGAGAATGAATGTATGTTTTGTTAACAATAATGATACTTCTAGCTATTTTCATTGTGTAGTTTATCGAAAAACTAAAAAAAATGTTAAAATATTACTAAATTTTATACATATTGTGACTCATATAAACAAAAAACCAAATTAATAATGAAAAAAAACGTAAAATTTCTTGCGCTTTCAATTGCAATGACTGCAATTTTTGTAGGATGTTCTGAAGATTCTTTAGACAATCCATCTGACGACAGTTTAAACCTTAATGTTGAGCAAATAGCTGAAGAGCTAATGAATGATGAGGTAGGACAAGGTCAAGCAATTCCTGGTCAATATATTGTCGTATACAATACAGATTTTTCAAAGACAATGAATCCAGAAGCATCAAAAAATGCGATTCTTGATCTTACAGCCACTATTTTGGGTACTACAAAATCTGCTTCGGAATTAAATATTAAGAATATTTATTCAAATACGATTAATGGGGTAACACTATCTCTTACTAACCAACAGATAGCTACCTTACAAAAAGATAATCGTGTAAAATTTATTGAGCAAGATCAAATCGTTCAATTTGCTCCCCCATGTGGTACTCCTAATGGAGGTCCTTGCGATGGCGATGGAGGCGGTGGTGATGGCGGCGGAGACGCCACTCAAGAAACACCTTGGGGAATCACACGTGTAAATGGCGGTGTCGCTTACTCAGGAAATAATGTAGCTTGGATTTTAGATTCAGGAATCGATTTAGATCACCAAGATTTAAATGTAGATGCCTCTCGCGGGTACAATGCATTTACCTCTGGAAAGGATGGTCGATCCCTAGATGACGGAAATGGACATGGAACTCACGTAGCCGGAACCATAGCTGCTTTAGACAATAATGTTGGTGTCATTGGTGTTGCCGCTGGTGCCACAGTAATTCCTGTAAAAGTATTAGGTTCAAGAGGATCAGGATCGTATTCTGGTGTTATCGCAGGAGTTGATCACGTAGCTCAAAATGGTGCATCAGGGGATGTAGCTAACATGAGTTTAGGAGGACCTATTTCAGTAGCCCTAGAAAATGCAATCGCTGCTGCAGCTCAAAACGGTATCCGTTTTATGCTCGCTGCTGGAAATGAGTCACAAGATGCTAATAATGTATCACCGGCTAGAGTAAATGGAAATAACATTTATACCATCTCTTCTATGGCTCAAGGTGACAACTGGTCTAGTTTTTCAAACTATGGAAACCCACCAGTAGATTACTGTGCGCCAGGATCGGCTGTGAAGTCTACTTGGAAAAATGGTGGATATAACACGATTAGTGGTACGTCTATGGCTACACCTCATGCAGCAGGTGTGTTACTTTTAGGAAATGCTAATACAGACGGAACCGTTAATGGAGATCCTGATGGGAATCCAGATGCTATTATTGTACATTAAATCTTTTTCAAATACAAAGGTTTTAAAAGCCGCTCTTTACAAAGAGCGGCTTTTTTCGGTCTATACATTTTGTTTTCTATTCTTTTATAGCAGAAGAGAACGCTTTCAAGGAGAATAACGACGCAGAAGTTTATACTGAGCATCGTCGAAGTACGAAAGCGTACCAAGCATCACCTCCACTATCCTTGTGAATACAATATCAAGAATACGCCGATCATAATACCCAGAAGTGGTACTAGTTTTTTGCGTTTATTTTTCTCTTTAAAAAGCAAGCCTCCCACAACCACAGCAATCAAAATCTGGCTTCGCTTAATCGCCGAGAGCAGCATGATGAGTGCCTCTGGGTCTTGTAAGGCTTTGAAATAAAAATAATCTGCTGCCTGCAATAAAACGCCTACAGCAATAATAGACCAACGGAATGTAAATGCAGCACGTTTTTTTGGGTAGGGAAACCAAGTAATGCTTAAAATCACTAATAAAATGAGAATGGTGTATAAACAAAACCAAAATTGTAAGGTTTGCGGATTCAATGCTAGACTTTGAATGAGAAACTTATCATATAAACCACTAGAAGCCCCTAAAAAGGTAGCCCCAATAATCGCAAAGATCCATTTGTTGCGTTTAAAATGAATCCCTTCCTTTTTTCCAATTCTGGAATATAAAAGTACAGAGAGTATGATCAAGAAAAAGCCAACCCATTGGTAGCCATTAGGGCTTTCTTTATAAATCAGTATCGCTCCAATAAAAGTAAAAAACGGACCTGCGGAGCGTATGGGGGTTACAATGGTGATCGGTAAATGCTTCAAGGCTTGATAGGCTAGTATCCATGAACCCGCCATTATACATGATTTTATAAAAATAAACCCATGTATTTGTAAAGAAATATCCTGAAAATCATAGCCATTTTCTAATGCATAGTTCGGATAGAACAAGGAGATAACATAGAAGCCTGCAATAAATATAAAACCACTAGAAACGGTCCCTAAAAGCACAGGGAAGACTTCATTGCCTTGTACTGCATACTTCTTACACAAACTGTGTAAACCCAAGAAAAGTGCCGCTAATAAACCTAAATACATCCACATGGCGCGAATATAGTTTTTTAGGTTATTTTGAAGTGATAATCAGTGATCGTTTTTAAGAATTTTCCTTGTTATTTCTCAAAGTAGTTTGGGACGTTTACGCTTTCGCGAAAGCAAACCCTGCATTATTCCATAAGTACCATCGGTTCTAATGCCTCCCAAACTGTCTGTGCTACGATTTTATGTCCTTCAATCGTTGGATGAATTCCGTCATTTTGATTCAGTTCAGGAATGCCTCCTACATCTTTTAGAATAAAAGGAATAAAGGCAAGGTTATTTTGTGTAGCTAGGTCTGCAAAGAGGTTACGAAACGCATTGGTGTAGTCTTGCCCCATATTAGGAGGTAGTTCCATACCCGCTAATATGATCTTCGTATTTGGGCTTTTTTGACGTATTGCATCTATAATCGCTTGCAAATTGCCCCGTGTCTCTGTTAATGGAATTCCACGTAACCCATCATTGGCACCTAGTTCTAAAATAAAAATATCAATAGCCTGATTCATCGTCCATCCCAAGCGACTCCGACCACCTGCAGTAGTTTCGCCACTGATCCCCGAATTAATGACGGTATAATCCACACCTAAAGAATCAATTTTTGATTGTAAAATCGCTGGATACGCATCAGCCGTGTCGTCTAGTCCATACCCTGCAGTAATACTGTCTCCAAAGCATAGAATTGTTTTGTTGGAACTTTTGATCACCTTAGAAGGTGTTGTGGCTTCTGTAGCATCTGTGGTTTCAGATGCTAATGGGGTATCTGATGATTTTTTCTGATCTTCTCCACAACTCAACAAGAAAGAAGCAAGGATAAAATAACAAAACTTTAAGATTTTATAAGGCATTGGATCTGGTATTTTGGGAAGCATTTGTTTATTTTGAGCACTGGACAAAACGTCCATCAAATTGAAAATGCATATGCCAAAGATATTAAAGATAAATGGTCTTGAGAAAACCTATACGAGCGGTCAAAAACAACTAACGGTCTTAAAACAGATTAGCTTTGATGTCGAGAAAGGGCAAACCTTTTCGATTGTAGGCCCCTCGGGGAGTGGGAAGACCACTTTACTAGGCTTATGCGCCGGATTAGACGACCCCAATGCAGGAACTGTCGAATTATGTGGTCATGATTTAAGTGAATTGAATGAAGATGAACGCGCACAACTACGAAACAAAGAAGTGGGCTTTATTTTTCAAAACTTTCAGTTGTTACCAACACTCACTGCCTTAGAAAATGTGAGTGTACCGTTAGAATTACAAGGGGACACAAATGCTAAAACTATCGCTATCGAATTACTCAAAAAGGTAGGATTGGGAGATCGCACCCATCACTATCCCTCACAATTATCGGGTGGCGAACAACAACGGGTGGCGTTAGCGAGAGCCTTTTCCAATAGACCTTCCATTTTATTTGCAGATGAACCTACGGGTAATTTAGATGAGGAAACGGGCGAAAAAGTGATTCAGTTGTTATTTGACTTGAATAAAGAGGCAGGCACCACCTTAGTGATCATCTCTCATGATTTAGATCTCGCACATCGCACCCAACAAATCCTGAGACTTAAAGGAGGACAGATAGTAACCAACGAACGCACACCAGTCCTTTGAAAACACCACTACACACCTCAAAACTGAATCTTTCGTGGCTTTGTAAAATGGCCTATCGCGATGCCAAAGCCAGTAAAGTCCGGTTGCTCTTATTTATAGCGTCCATTATTCTGGGAATTGCTGCGGTGGTGGCTATTCAATTGCTGAGTGACAATCTTAAAGCCAATATACAACGACAGTCAAAAAGCCTTATGGGCGCCGACTATATCATTGATTCCAGGCAAGAACCCACCGAACGAGCACAGGCGATCATTGACTCCTTACAACCCGATGCCAAAGAAGTCAATTTTGTATCTATGGTTGCGTTTCCCAAAAATGGAGGCACCAAACTCGTAAAAGTACGAGGCATTGAAGGCGCCTTTCCTTTTTACGGTACGATAGAAACACTACCTGCCACGGCTGCAACCACTTATCAAAATGATCATGGGGCATTGGTGGACGCCACATTGATGCTTCAATTTAACGTACAACCCGGAGATTCTATCAAAGTCGGTAAGATCACGGTGCCCATTATAGGGACTTTAAAATCCATTCCTGGGAGTACAGCCATTTCAACCTCTGTCGCACCAACCGTAGTGTTGCCGTATCAACAGATAGAAGCCACCGAATTATTACAATTTGGAAGCCGAAAAGAATACCAGTTTTTTTACAAAGCGTCAGATACCTTAAACTTGGAGGCCTTTGAAGAGAAGATTGATCCGATGCTCGATCTTGAAAAAGCCGATCTAGATACGCATACCAGTACCAGTAGACGTTTAGGAAGACGTTTTGATAACTTGAGTAAATTCCTAAATCTCGCTGCCTTTATTGCATTGCTTTTAGGATGTATAGGCATTGCAAGTTCGGTGCAGATTTACATAAGAGAAAAGCTGCAAGCCATCGCCGTTTTAAAATGTATGGGCGCTAGTCGATGGCAGAGTTTCCTCATTTTCTTGATTCAAATTTCGGGGATAGGGATTCTAGGAGGGCTTATAGGATCGGGTATTGGAGTTGGATTGCAAGAACTATTTCCTCTGATTCTTAAAGATTTTTTACCTTTTGATTTAGTGATCTCAGTGACCGCTAAGCCGCTTGTTATTGGAGTTTTACTAGGCTTGTTCATGTCTATTTTATTTGCATTACTCCCCTTATTGACAACATGGTACGTGTCTCCACTTAAAGTATTACGTATAGATGAAGACATCGAGCCCTCTCGCGGGACCCGTACGTGGGTATTTGTGATTATTTTGCTGTTTCTGTTTTTATTTTCCTATTGGTTACTAGGCGATGCCTTATATGCGTTAACATTTGTAGGAGCCACGGTCTTCACGTTTGCCGTGTTAGCTACGGTTGCCAAAGGATTTATGAAACTGGTCAAACGCTACTTTCCAAAGCGATGGAGTTATACCAGTCGTCAGGGATTGCTAAATTTATATCGCCCCAATAACCAAACGATTGTATTGGTATTGGCCATTGGTTTAGGTTCCTTTTTATTAAGCACCCTATATTTTACAAAAGACATTCTCTTAGCCAAAACAGACATAGATCAAACTACTGAAAGTGCGAATCTGATCATTTTAGATGTACAAAGTGATCAGCGAGATGCGGTAGCAGATTTCATTACCCAAAGTCAGTTACCCGTGATTACCAATACGCCTTTAGTCACGATGCGTATGCACAGTATCAAAGGGCAATTAGTAAATGATTTACGTCAAGACACCACGCGTCAGATACGACGATGGATCTTAAACCATGAGTTTAGAACGACCTATAGAGATAGTTTAACACCCTCTGAGGAGGTGATAGAAGGGGAGTGGATACCTACAGCTACGTCTAATGAACTCATCCCTATCTCTATTTCAGAGAACCTAGTAGGAGATGCCCGTGTGACTGTTGGCGATACCATTGTATTTAATGTACAAGGAGTCCTTATGGAAACCAAAGTCGGCAGTATCCGAAAGGTAGATTGGGGACAACTACAGGTTAATTTTAATATTGTATTCCCCAAAGGAGTCTTAGAAGAGGCCCCTCAATTTAATGTACTCACCACCGCAGCTCCCGATGAACAAGGTTCGGCGGATTTGCAGCGAAATCTCGTAGCGCAATTTCCGAATGTGTCCATTATTGACTTACGACAAGTATTCACGCTGGTAGAAAATATCTTAGATAAGGTATCATGGATTATTAATTTTATGGCGTTTTTCAGTATGATGACGGGGATTATTGTTTTGATTGGGTCTGTGAGAACCAGTAAATATCAACGTATCAAAGAAAGCGTCTTGTTACGAACTTTGGGGGCTAAAAACGCCCAAATTCTTAAAATAGCTGCGTTAGAATACCTCTTTTTAGGATTGATGGGTAGTATTGTGGGTATATTGTTAGCATTACTCAGCAGTCTAGGATTGGCATTGTTCTTATTCCAAGAACCCTTTGTCCCCTCAGCGATTCCCTTTGTGGTCTTTATACCCGGCATCACCCTTTTAGTGATGGCTATTGGGTTGAGTAATATCCGAACAGTGTTACGCAGTTCTCCACTAGAAGTCCTTCGACGCGAAGGGTAAAGTGTGCTTTGATTCGACGTATCATCTACAAATACCTTGTCATCTTTTGATGTATGAGCAAGGAGTAGCGGCTGCGTTTATTCCCTAAAATCTTCTTTCTTTTTTTGCTTTCGCGAAAGCGTTTAAAAAAATATACCATGGCTTCTATCTG
>CAYGQJ010000002.1:106661-122111 GCA_964351845.1 uncultured Flavobacteriaceae bacterium
ATGTTATGTGTCCCATATAAACAAAACAATCATTAATACTATAAAGTAACCTATTATGAAACAACCACAAAAATCTTCAGTAAAACCCTACAAAGAATGGGAACCAAATGAGCCATCAGGAGGGCCTTACAAGGGAGCGCAATTCGGTATTTTGTCAAAGCTCAATGGTACTTGGGTCAACTGGAAAGGTGGTCCGACGGGAATGCATACCACCCCAATGCCTTCACCGGGAACCTCTTCAGAGACTGTTTTTGGTGTCTTCCACTTCAAATCTCAGGAGTATACGGAACAGCTCAAGTTTACACAAGTCAATGCCCCCGTTCGTAATCGTGCAGGGTCCAATGAGCAATTTAACGCTGCCGTTAAGTATGAAACTGCGATTATAGATGGTAATAAGGACCTCCAACACTTTGAGGACGGAATGTATCTGTGGTTAGGTGACCATCAAATGCCTTGGGATCCAAAAAGCCCATACCAAAATCCGCCAACCATGTTCCAGCACACATCTGATGCAGAATCGGTGAAAACAGACGGTGCTGAGCCTGTCATGGGCCCTGGGGAATTGGGACCTCAGTTTATACCACCTTATCAAATCTCTCGTTCTGGAGTCATTCCTCATGGTACGACCATTCATTTAACAGGAAACATTACAGCATCTGGAGAAGGGAAAGCACCTCACATTGCTAACCTTTGGGAACAACAATACCTATCGGTATCACCCACTATGGGAATTAATCCTGAGACTGATCTCATTCCAGGATCGCGTGAGAAACCAAGTTGGACCGAACTCCCTCGTGAAGATCAAGAAAATGGAGGTCTCAACAGTGGACGTGCTTACTTTGAAAAGATTTTTAATTATGACGATTTCGGTGCTAAGTTCCCATACACGGTGCAGCCTAACCTGAAATTGACAGATGCCAATGAGGGAGTGAAGTTTAAAAGATACGACATGATTGAATTGGACTCATTCCACAACACGGGAGTTCAAGGCGGTATTGTCAATAACGTGATGATAGAACGTTACTGTAGAGTTGCTAGAATGCGTTACCGTATGTGGATAGAAGAAGTTGTTGATGAAGATACAGGAAAGGTCATTGAACAATTACAATACGAGCAAATTGTAGATTTTGAGTTCATGTTTGGATCTGATGGAGGGACTACATTATGGCCACACATCCAAGTGAACACCCTACGACGCGAGAAGGACATCCCAGTAGATAAGCGTCTGCCACGGATCCAACTACCAACAGAGTCAGATACAACGCTTAAAAAAGCAGCTAGTGAATCAGTTCCAAGCATCTGTCCAGTCATGGGGCACTCTCGTTCTGAAACCAAATAAACAAGCAGTAGGGAAGGGGCTTATTAGAAACTAGTATCAGTAAATTGATGCGCGTTTTCTAACCAGATGAGTCTTGCGAAGTCCAACGGCGCCATAGTATACTTTCGCTTTAAGCGAATGAAAGCTATGTATACTATTTTACAGTGTCAAACTGAGTTTGTCGAAATGTTCCTTTTGAAAATCAAAGGAGCTTTGACAGGCTCAGTTTTGTAGTTTTGGAGAGTCGCTTTTAAAAAAGAGTGTGATCTATATTCCGTTTTTTGAAGTAGGAGTAAGGAGGAGATACTGCTTTTAGTATCTAACAATTTTCTTTTTTTGCTCCTGCCTGCCGGCGAGGCATGTTCGCGAAGCTGCCTGACGGTAGGCAGGAGCATTCTCTAGACTATTAATGAAATCCTTCAATGATCACAAGCGCTTGTATACATGAATCTTACGATCTATTTGTTAAGCTATTCATTAAGTAGTTCTATTAGTTTATGTAATGCAGCTTTTGATTCTTTCATAACGGGAAGGAAAGGCCAAATATGAGGCATATTTTTTCCTTTTATGAGTCTAATTTTCACATTAGAAATTTTTAGTTTCTCGACAAGCAAGCGTTGGTCTGGATATGTAATATCGTTTTCAGCTAAAAATAAAATTGTTTCAGGAAATTTCTCAAAACTTCCAAATAATGGAGAAATCATTTCATCCTGTAAGTGTGTATCTCCAGCACACATCCTTTTGGCACTTAGTACACCCTTTTTGGATAACACAGGGTCTATGCTATCTACTTGATCAATATCGGTATTAGACATAGATGCATCCATTACGGGAGATACAAGAATGATTTTATTTGGTAATCGCTTATTTGTAGTAATTAATCGCTGTGTTAATGCGGTAATTAGAGTTCCGCCTACAGAATCACCTAGCAAGGTAATTTCACTCGTTCTGTAGTGTTCCAGCGCTTTCGCATACATAGCATCAATATTTTTAGATATTTCTTTTATGGTGTGCTCTGGAGCTTTAGGATAATTACACATCCAAATGGTATAATCGGTCTTTTTTACTATGGTCTTTATCGTATCCCAATGATGCTGTCCTGGACCAAAAACAAAGGCACCACCATGTATAAATATCAATAATTTATTTGATGTATTCCCTTTTCTTATTTCTGTGATTTCAGAAGTAAAGAGTGTAAATTTCTGAGAAATATGTTTTCTAAAAAATGATCCTTTGGGAGAAAAAACATCTTCTTTCCTTAAGTCTTTGAAATTTATAGGGTCTTGTCGAAACTTCTTTTTGAGACCTTTCAGTTTGATTACTAAAAGTGTTAAGTAATAGGTAAGGCTTTGTTTCATGATTTTTAGTTTAATAACCCTTGATTTATGTGTTGTTTTATTGCTTGCAAGACTTTTTTTGGACTTTCAAGCTGCGGGTAGTGACCGATTTCATCAAGCACTATAATATTTTTATTTGAAAAAAGTTCAATATACCTCTCGGTTGTTTCCATGCCTGTGACAGGGTCAACTTGTCCGGTTATATAGAAAAGAGATACTTTTGTTTTAAGTAAAGAACTCACCCAACGTTCTCTGTTTTTCTCTCTATCCTTAGAAGCATGAGTTAGTTTATGTGCGATTTTATATCCTTTTTGATGACAAATCAAATACCAATGGTCTATAAGTTCTTGCTTAGTAGGTTTCGTCTTTTGACCAAAAACCTTACTGAAATTTTTATTAAAAAGAGTTTGATTAGTCAAAGAAGCAACCATTTTACCAATAGGGCTACTCAATAATTTTTGAATAGTAGTTGGGTGATGGGTTTCTGGGAAAAGACCGCCATTAAGAAGGGTTACCGATTTTAGTTTGAAAGGGTATTTATCTCTTTGTTCTATGTTTCTTGCTAATAATTCTTGTGTGACATTATCTCCATAATCATGTGCAACAATATTCATTTTTTTTATATTCAACTCGCTTAATAGCGCTTCTAAAATATCAGTTTGCATGCTAATCGTATATTCTATATTATCTGGTTTGTCTGAAAAGCCAAAACCCAACATGTCCATAGCAATTAAACGGTAATCAGTACTGAGTTCTGACCATAATGTACTCCAGTCAAATGATGAAGTAGGATACCCGTGTAATAGAACAATTACTTCTTTTGAGTAATCACCTGAATCATGATAAGATAGTTTGTGGTTTCTGTATTTAAATATTTCTTCATTTGATTTCCAACCCAATAATTTCTTACTTACGGTTTCTCTGGAGGGTGTTTTATCCAATTGAGTATATAGGAATAAAACACCTGTAAAAATTATTATTCCTAAAATAATTTTCTTAATTTTTTGCTTCATCTGATGATTGATTCTTTGTTATTCAATTCTATAAGTACTATTTTTTTATATGCTATTGAAATTTACTTACACTCTTCTGTATTTTTTCTTTTAATAGTTTTAAAATTTTAATGCTTTTTCAAATTTGCTGTTAAAAAAAGCAAAAATCAATTGTATTGATATATCATTTTACTTACTTATTGACCATTCATGTAAACACTTAAAATCAACTTTTAGAATCACTTTTTCTTTTGTAACTACTTTTAGTAAGTAGGCTGTTAAAGTTCCAAACATTTGTTGTTTCCCGGATGTGTAAAAGTCACTTTCATCTACATTACCAATGTCTTTTACCGATTCTATGATGAACTCGTTTGGCTCTTTAGATAATAATACATAGCTGTCTTGTATATCGTCTAAAAAATTAGAATTAATAGCATCATGATATGTTTTTTCGCTAATAATATTTTCACCAATAGAAAAATACATGAGTGTATCTTGACCAACTAATGTCATAACTTCAATGCTGTATGTTCCTTTTTTTAACTTAGGGTTAGTTGTATTTTGAACTTTACTAAAACTAATATCTAAAGGATGTTTTTCGTACATCTGTTCACTAAGCAGTAAGTTAAAAGTAGTAGTAATTGTTCCTTTTCTTAAAGCATTAGAGCTTCTAACTTCATATTCAACACTCTCTTTGTCATCTCCTAATGACACATTACAATAATAATCTGATTGTATTACTTCGGTATTATTCTTATACACATTATCAGCAATTACATTTGATGTTTTATTTTCTTTACACGCGAAAACAGTGAAAATTAAAATATATAATAATGATTTTTTTATCATGATTTCTGTGTTAAATTATAAAAGTGACACCCAATTTTTTCGAGAAATTTGTAGTATCTAAACTGCTTCTTCACAAATAATATATCGTTTTGTCTTTGATTCATTAATTATTTTATTCTACCGATTAAGGAATTAATAGTGTCTTTATGTATTGATCTTACTTTATCTATATCTAATGTTCCGCCTAGAATTACCATTTCTTTGCGCTTAAATCTTTTTCCAAGCCTATCAGATAGCATTACAGTGCGCATACTTTGTGCGATTCCTATTTCATTTAAAAATTCATTCGAATGACCAGCTGTACAAATTATAATGCCTTTAGATATTGTTTTCATTGCTTGAATTTTATCTTCTGACACATTATGTCCATAGGCGTAGCCAACAGAGTATACTCTATCAAACCAACCTTTTAATTTTGCAGGACAGTCACTCCACCAAACAGGATATAAAAAGATGATACAATCTGCCTTAGCAATTTTTTGATGCTCTTTTTTTACATCATCTGATATAGAAATCTCAAAATTAGCAAAACCTTCACGCTCATATTCTGCTTCGGTCATATCAGTTTTAAAATTCATTTCGTATAAATCTGAAACTTCAAAATAAATACTTTCCTTTTTTAAATTTGATAGTAATTGCTGTAAAACTTCATAGGTGTATGAATTTTTACTTGGGTGACAATATATAATTAGAGTATTCATTTACAGTTAACTTTATATCTAAAATTCTATAACCTCATTATCATTTTTCGACCATCAAAATCAATTTCTTGTTTTAGTGTTTTTCTTGTAGACATATCTATATAATACGTACTTATGGAAGAATTGTTTGAAATATCATCTGTAGTTTCAACCTTCCAAACTCGTTCCAAAACCCCATTGTAATCTATGGTTGTCTCCTCGGTATTTTTGATTGTTGCTGTAATGACACCAGTTTTTGATTTTGGATTGTAGTCAAAAATAGAAATGGTATTTGAATAACCATTCTTTAAAGGAAGCAGCCTTATTAATTGAGGGTAAAAATTACTATCAAAAAAATATTTGTCTACTGCTTCATAAATTTGTGTTTTAATGTTGGTTTGTTTATCCAAATAATAACCAGTTATCTTTTTACCAAATTTCAGGACCATATCTCTTTGCTGATTGAATGAAGAATGATAAATAGGTTTAAAATTGTTGGTGCTAACTACAGTACTATCAATCCATTCACTAGGTGATTGTACCATATCAACAGTTGTAATAATGTATATTTTATCTTTTCCTTTCTGAATTTGGGTTTGTATGTCTCCTATTTTAATTTCTGTTGAATCTTGAACCATAAACCAAGACATTTTTGAAGTTTCTGACTTTATTAAATCAATATCCGCAGGATTATTTTTAGGGCTTAATGATACTTCTTGGCTAGTTGCTTGCGCAGCACTTACAAGTACGAACAGTAAAAAGCAAATTGTGTTTTTCATAATTAAAGGTTTTTGAACATGTTCTTATTGTTTTTAAATTAGTTCTATTGCTTTGAATCTTTACAAGTTTTTTGCTCAACTAATCTGACAACTTAGGACCTTTTATAACAAACCACAGAATAAAAATAACTTCACCAATGGTAAGTGCTTCTGTAACATCATTAATGTAAGGCATATTAGGGAATAATATGGCAGCGAACGCGCCTAGTAAATAGCCAACACCAGCTATGTATAAAGCGTAGCCCATTACTTTTGGAAAGTATCTAGATTGAATAGCTAATGACCCCAATGGAAATAACCATACCCCCCAAAATACATACGCAATCGTGATTCCATAGTGACTCATATCAATATGGCTCATCATTTGTTCTGGATCGTCTAATAATTCAATTGCTTGAAGTAAATGTACATTACCATACATGGCTATAGGAACCGCAATTAAGTTTAAAATAAGCATTAGCTGTGCTTTAGTTGTACTCACAGGTTTAAACAACCAATACAGCAATATGGGTATGAATATCGCTAATAATTGAGTACTAATATTTGCTAATATGCCTAAGCGGTATATACGTTCATTTGATTTAATATTAGTAGCCGTTTCGATTGGATTATCCGTAACATAATATAGAGAAGGTATATACATTAATGCTAGTATTCCTATAATCATCCATAGAGGATATAGTATTTTTATTGTTAAAGAAATTTTACGAAGTGATATAGTATTCATTGTAAAGTAGTATTTGTTTTAAATTATTCTAGATATGATTTTTTCAATTGCTCGGTTTTGTTTCTTGCTTTGCACGTGTTTAGCGTCTTCGATTAATTGCGCACTTTTTAAGCTCGGAAATATTTTTTTTGCTCTTTTAATCATTTTAGTCCCAGGAAAAAGAATGTCCTTTTTTGCACCAAAAATAGTGATAGGTGTTTTTATACTATTCGCTTTTTTGTGATCAATTATGGGAACAGGTGAGAAGTCCATTTGAAAACCTAAAAATACCTTTGAAAGATATTTGAGAGCAAATTCGTCTCTTTCAGTAAAGACTTCGGATAAGAACTTTTCAATGTATTTTAATTTCTTGGTTTTCATAAACCGTTTCATTGGGATAAATAGCTTGAATAATGCTTTTAAAGGATTTCCGTTGACAATATATGCAGGCGCAGACAAATAGACTTCTTTGATGTTGCTTTCATCAAATTCTAATGTTTTTAGAATGACTAAGCCTCCTAATGAAAAGCCTACCATGGTTACATTATTTAGTTGTAGACTGCTAATTACTTCATACATCCATTTTCCATAAGAATCACCTTTCATATGCAAACGAGTTTCGGCACTCTTATTGGGTTGTGCTAAAACATCGATGGCGTAAACTTTAAAATGCTTACTTAAATTTGGGTACGTTTCAAGAGCAATTGGCGCACACCCATTGGCACCGTGAACTAAGATAATCGCTGGATTTTCAGATCTTCCTGTGGTGATGATATTCGTTTCGCCATAAGAAGTTTGGACTTGCAAATATTCATAATTAATATTTAGCTCGTCTAATTTCTGGTTATATAAACCAAGAATATCTTTTTTGTATTGTTCTGTTTTGAATAGTATCCTCACTGATTTTTTCTAGTATTGAATAACTAGTTTTTTCTAACTATTTGTCCTCTTATTGGCTCACCTCTTTCTACTAATACATTATCTTCATAATAATTTAGAAATTGAATTGGAAGTCCAATACCATTACCATCGAGACTATTAGATGTTGCCAATTGATAATGTAAATGTGGTTGTGTAGAATTTCCGCTATTTCCAACTTTACCAATTTCCTGGCCTTTAACAACAGTATCACCCACAGCGACTATAATAGACCCTTTTTTTAAATGTAATAGCACGGAAAATTCACCATTTAAGTGATCAATTATAACATAATTACTTTCATCTTTATTAAGAACTCCAGGGATATTATCTTCAATATTATTTTTTAAAGCGACTATTTTTCCGTCACTAGGTGCATTTAAACGTTTGCCAAAACAATAATAATCTTCGTTTTTAGTACCATCTCCAGTAAAAGAACTTCCATCAACGACTTGAAGAACATCCATTGCATATCTCTCATTACGATTATTAAAATGTTTATTCTGAAAAATTGATTTTCCTCCCCAAACTACAAACCATTCGTCTTCAAATGGCAGTTCTAAATCTGTTTTGGTCTGATAGTCTAAAAAAATATCTTCTTCGAATTCCCCTTCATCTCCTATGAGAGTATCAGTGCAAGAACTCATTAATAAAATAGCTAAGACTAAGAATGTATAAATTGATTTCATAAGTTTAAAATTTATAAATAATACCGAGGTTTAGTTGATGTTGTACTTCTCTATAAGCGATAGGTATTTGTAATCTATTATAGTTAAATTCATAAGATGTTTTTAAAGCAAAATTATCTGAAAGATGATAGTCATACTTTAAATTCCATAAAATACTTTGATAACGATTAAAAGAGTAAAGGTTTGCTCTATTGGTAGTAACTCTACCTAACACAAACGGAATACTTATTTGTGATGATAGATAATGTTTTTCACTTAGCTGATATACAAAGCGACTAGCAATGCTAAATTTTTGATGTAAATCAAAATAATTGTTGTTCCTAGAAAATGCTGAAATTACAGATTGTGATTGTAGGCCTAAATGTATGGTTAAAGCGTGCTTAGTATATAGTTGTTTTAAGTATGAAACATTAATACCTCCTTTTAAAATTTCTGTATTAAAAATTGGTAATCTTTCAGTTTCTAAGGATGTTTTATCTAAAAAATCTAAACTTACCTCAAAAATATTTTGTTTTTTGCTTCTACGTCTATAGCTTAAATTATAAATAATACCACTGTAATCGTAGCGTGCTACGGGCGCAAGTTCTAAATTTTTCAAAGAACCAAAAGTATAGCCTGAAGAGAATTCTAGAGTATTCTTTTTTTGTGACATATCCTCTTGAGAGAATACGGTGGAAACTGAAAATATAAAAAGTAAAAAGAGAATCTTTTTGTTCATTAGAATTAGATATTGATTGATGAAAAAAAATAATTAAGTGAAAGTTGTTAATTATTTGCGCTTAAAAGGAATATCCTATTCTTAAATGCATATTCAGTTCTATTTCACTTCTATCCTTAGCATAACCCGCTTGTTTTGCAAAAGTGTAGCTGTATCCAGCACCTATACCCGCTTCGTAATTAAAGTGTTTCCCTATATGGCGCCTAATTCCCCAAGTGGGTGTAATAGAAATATCACTTACTATACGAACATTATCATCTTTTGATATAACAAACCAGTCTGGATGATAACTCATATTCAAAGCAAAAAAACTACCGCTATTTCCATCGATTGTCTTTGATTTTTTTAAGCGTTTATCTAGATTATAATAGAATCTTGGTTCGAGCGTAATAACAGGTGTCAATAGAAATGAACTATTTTCATAAAACGCACTTTTCCATACTCCAAAATCAAAGCCTATCTCAGTCCTCAAGGCTATCGAATTTGATAATTTAGCTTCGTTATATATCCAAGCACCTAAAAGCCCCGTTTGTATGCCGTATGTAGATTTTTCAACACTTGCTGTTTTTGTCGTTTGGCTTGTTGAGACAAATGTTAATAGTAGGAAGGTAAAGGTGATTAAGATTTTTTTCATGATTATTTTTTTATGATTGATGAAATTCTATAATTAAAACACAAAAGAATCTAAAAATAGACTTCAAAAAGTATTATTTTGATAAGCGTTGATAAATGATTGATTATCGTTGTTAAAGACTTTAACAAATTAAATTATATGTTTATTTGTGTTAAATTTTTAAAATGAATACAAACAATATAATTCTGGTCTCAGGACATATACTATTCTGGCTTTTCAATTATTGGCTCGTTGCCTTAGGGTCTGATTTTAATTGGAATGGTTTTACTGCAGCAGATGGAAGTCTTACGTATGCCTATACCTATGGCTTATTTTTTAATGCCGTTTTGTTTTATACTCAGGTTTTTTGGTTGTATCCAAGACATTATCAAAAGAAAAAAAGACTAAATTTTTATGTGTTAACTATCCTGCTCATAGTTGCTGTTACACTTTTAGAATCTTATGGTGATGCACTTACGTACGAATATTTTAATATTAGTAAACCCTACTTATGTGGTTTTATAAGTAGTATAATGGTTCATGTCGTATATGTTACGGCAGGGTTTTATTTTGCTCTTAAAATAGCATTTAAAAAGTCTGAAAAATTAAGGCAAAAACGTTTAGAAGAAAACTACAAAACCGAATTAAAATATTTGAAAGCACAATTGAATCCTCATTTCTTATTTAATGGTATTAATAGTGTGTATCATTTAATTGGTAAAAACAACCATTTAGCAAAAGAAACGTTGCATCAGTTTTCTGATTTACTACGGTATCAATTATATGAAAGCAACACTAATATTTTATTAGAGAAGGAACTAGATTATATATCAAAGTATATTAAGATTGAAGAGACCCGTAAAGGTGCTGATATTCGATTAGATTATGATATCAAATCAGAAAATCCTACATTGAAAATAGCACCTTTAATATTACTTCCTTTTATTGAGAATGCCTTTAAACATTGTAGTAATCATATAGATAGTACTGCAAATACCATTACAATAAAGATTGAAGAAGCTGGAAGAGAACTTTCTTTACATGTTAAAAATAGTTATGACGACATTACGTATCAAAATAGAGTAGGAGGAATTGGGTTAAGTAATGTACAAAAGCGTTTATCGTTATTATACCCAGGCAAATACAAACTAATCATAGATAAAGACAATATTCATCATATAGTACATCTATCCATTTATTTATAAAGCGCTACCATGAAACGTTTAAATTGTTTAATTATTGATGATGAGCCTATTGCTAGAGAAGGTATTGCCGATTATTGTAATAAGGTTTCGTCTTTAAATGTTGTTGCTCTATGTAAGAATGTGTTACAAGCAAACCATTATTTAGACAGTCATCACATTGATTTGATTTTTTTGGATATCAATATGCCGATACTATCAGGTATTGATTGGCTAAAAGAATTGAAAAAATCGCCTTCAATCATTATGACGACTGCATATGATGAATATGCTTTAGAAAGCTTCAGTTATAATGTATTGGATTATTTGGTAAAACCCATCTCATTTGAGCGTTTTTCACAAGCGATTCAAAAAGTGAGTAATTACCATGGTGATAACACTAAAAACGAGGTGCTTTTTTTAAAAAGTGATAAACAGCTTAAGAAGATAAACATCAATGACATTCTCTTTGCCGAAGCCATGCAAAATTATGTCAAAGTAGTCACTTCGAAAGAAACGATCATAACACATATGTCCATAAAACGTTTTAAGGATCAACTTCCAGATGATGCATTTATTCAAACACATAAATCCTATGTAGTGTCTACATATAAAGTAGATAAAATTATAGGAAATCAATTACTCGTAAAGGAGTATGTAATTCCTATAAGCACTAGGCTAAAAAAGGAAGTAATGAACAGTTTCAAAAATAACAATACGTATTAAGTGCATTTAACTCAATGTAAACTAAAGGGTTATACTATGCTGCGTGTTACCTGCCCTGAGCTTTTACTGGAGGTCACGTTACTTTCACAGACAAATAGAAAAGGGCTGCTAGCCCTTTTGAAGTAGGAGCGAGGTGCTTTGATGGGATTTGGGACTCTAAGTTTTTTTCTTTTTTTTTGCTTTCGCGAAAGCGTTCTCTTGCATGTGAATGAAACCCTTCAAAGATCACGAATACTTATGAAATCAAATAGGAGCGGAGCGAGTAGATACGCTATGCCTGAAGCAAGCATGTCCTGAGCGTAGCCGAAGGAGTAGGAATGAGGGTGAATTTTAACGTCACTTTTAAATATATTTAACGAACTACCTAGTAACCTTAACAGCATTAAAACTGTTAGCGATGAAACAAAATCTATTTTTACCGTTATTATATATTAAATCCTACTCATACTTATGAAAACTAAACTGATTTTATTTTCATTATTAATTTTATGTGTATTTGCAAATGCACAAAGTAATAATGAGACGTCGGATGCCTTACCTCAAACTACCATTATAGGAACGATTGTAAATAAAGATGATGGTACCTCACTTCCTTATGCATATTTAAAAATAAATAAAACGGGCCTAGGAACTGTCACTGATGGAAATGGCAAGTTTAAGATCACGATTCTAGATACATATGATACGTATACCATCACGATCAGTTATGTAGGATTTGAAAATTTACAATTAACCGTAAAAGATTTTAAATCTAGAGATGGAGAAATCTTTACGCTCAAGCCTGAGACCGTTTCATTACAAGAAGTGGTCATAGAAAAACAAGAGAAAATGCCTAGTGCTAAGGCGTTATTAAAAAAAGTCATTAAAAAAATACCAATAAATTATGCGAATTCACCAACGATGGTTAATGGCTATTATCGCGAGACGATGAAAGAAAACGGTGAGTATATTAAGTATACAGATGCTGTTTGTGACTATTATGCTACGCCTTACGAGAAGAAAAACTATAAGCGAAGGGACTATCAATATCCATATGATTATTCATATAGTAATGGCACTTTAAATTTTGACTTAAACTCTTTACACAGAATTCATTTTCATCATCAAACCTTAAAAGATGAATATGTTACTATCATAGACTCCCGTTCTAGTGCTAGTTTGAGTAAAAGAAACTTTCACGGAAATATAGAAGGAGGTCCATTAGGACTGTTTGCTAGGGATAGAGTTAAATACCAAGAGAGCTTTCTAGGAAAAAAGGCAACACGTGATTTTACGTATACAATCTCAGAAGAACTGGACGAGACGGGGACTTGGCTATATGTACTGGACTTTCATACTAAAACGACTAAAGAGGATCTAGATGCTGTTGCGTCTCCTACTAATAGGCGTCAGTGGAAAAAGGCTAACAAGCGTAAATTATTAAAAGGGAAAATTTATATCAACCAAGATGATCTCGCTATAATACGCTATGAATGTGTCGTTCCTAATGATCTCAAACAATACTTTTGTGGCTATGATTTCAATGAAATTAAGCACTTTGATTATAAGTTAGATGTTCGTTATAAGAAGAAAGGAGCCAAGTATTACATTGATAAGATGAGACATGAAGATGAGTTTATCTTTAAAGATAGCATCAGTCAGACGACTACCTTTTATTCTGCGATTTCAGAGTTTAACACAAAAATGATTACTACAGAAAATGTAAAGAAGATTTCTAGAGAAGATAATTTTGCAAATACGATATCTAATCAGTTGTACGAACTACCATTAGAGTACGATTCAAAATTTTGGAATAAGTATACGGCAGAAAATACGATGGCAAGTATTGATTCCACCATTAGGAAGGATATGGAATTTGAAAAAACATTGGAAAAGCAATTTAAAGACAAGCATATTCGGAATGACTCTATGCCTACACCAGTAGCTAAAATAGAACCTTCTAGTTTTAAAATTCATGGCGATACCTATACAGATGATTATGCCTGGCTTAAAGACACAAAAGCTCCAAAAAACAACAAACCCGTGATGGAGTATCTCCGTCAGGAAAATAAGTACACAGATAATTACAACATTCCTCTTAGAAAAGCACAACGGAATATTTACAAACAACTAGTCAGTAGCTTAGACAAGAATACGACTTCGCTGCCATCTAAGAAAAATGGCTACTACTATTATTCCACTTTTAGTGAAGATGATGAACATCCAGTGTATTACAGAAAAAAGACAGAAAAGGACTCGATAGGCGAGGAGTTGCTCAATGTAAATGAATTAGCCAAAGATAAAGAGTATTACACCGCAAGTATAAGAGGCGTAAGTCCTAATAGTAATTTAATGGTGGTGTATGAAAATACAACAGGTAAGGATGAGAATGTGTTAAAAATTAAGAATTTGACAACCCAAAAATTTCTCACAGATTCTATCAATCGTATCGGAGGGATGGTATGGCTAGACAATACATCTTTTCTCTATGTAGATGTAGAAAAACAAACTTTTCGTTCCTCTAAAGTAATGCGACACGTTTTGGGAACAGACCCAAAAAAGGATCCAGTTATCTATGAAGAAACAGATCCTAGTTTTAATGTGAGTATCGGAAAATCGAAATCTAAAGACTATATTTTTTTAAATACCAGCAGTAAGACAGCTTCAGAAGTTTGGTTTATGAAAACCGATCGTCCAGACAATAAATTTCAGGTAATCAAACCTCGTAAAAAAGGCCATAGCTACGGAGTAGCGCAGCATAAAGATCAGTTTTATATAATTACAAATAAGAATGCACTCAATTACAAAATCGCTACCGTCGCTATAGATGATGTATCTAAAGGAAATTGGACAGATATTGTACCGCATCAGGATGGAGTACTTATTGAAGATTTTCAGATATTTGACAACTATCTAGTTATCAGCGAAAAAGAAAATGCGCAATCGCGAATTAAAATTATAGACATAACCACTCAAAAAAGTCATTTTATAAAGATGAAGGAAGAGTTCTATAATATTAGTATTGGGTATAATCCAGAATTTGCGACAGATAGTTTGCAGTTTAGTTACAGTTCTTTTAAAACCCCGTTAACGACTTATAGATACCATATGACGACCAAAAAGAAACGATTGGTCAAGCAACACAGCAAACCTATTGTACATCCTTATAAGAAGTATGTCGTAGAGCGCAAATGGGTTACGGCCAAAGATGGTAAACAGATTCCTCTAACACTTATTAGAAATAAATGGCGTTCTAACAAGGAAAAAAACAATAATCACAAAGTCTATCTCACGTCTTATGGCTCCTATGGATCTGGTCAAGGCATCCCAGGTGGCCCTACGGTGCATCATCTCGTAAATGCGGGCTATATATATGCCATTGCCCACATAAGAGGTGGAGATGATCTGGGGAAAGAGTGGTATGAGGACGGTAAATTATTTAATAAGAAAAATACGTTTACAGATTTTATAGCCTGTGCCGAGTATTTAATTGAAGAAAACTATACAAAAGAAGGCAATATTGTAGCACATGGCGCAAGTGCCGGAGGCTTATTAATGGGCGCGGTGGCAAATGCCCGACCAGAGTTGTTTAATACTATCATTTTAGATGTGCCCTTTGTAGATGTGATTAATACGATGCTAGACGAAAAATTACCACTAACAACTGGTGAATTTGAAGAATGGGGCAATCCTAAAAATAAAAAACAATATAATTATATAAAATCCTACAGTCCTTATGACAATGTAAAAGCACAAGAATATCCTAATCTATTGTTTTTTACAGGACTCAATGACACTAGAGTAGGCTATTGGGAACCTGCTAAAATGGTTGCTAAACTTAGAGCGACTAAAACAGATACTAATGTACTATTATTAAAAACAAGTTTTACTAACGGACATGGTGGCGGTTCTGGACGCTATGCTGGTTATAGAGATAGTGCATATAAACTCGCTTTGATTTATGA
>CAYGQJ010000003.1:0-10917 GCA_964351845.1 uncultured Flavobacteriaceae bacterium
AGCGAGGTCATCAAAAAGCTTCAGCAATAGTAAAATAAAAATAATTAGAATTTTGTCCAAAGCCATAATCAAACCGCAGATTCAAATTTTCTGTCTTATCTAGCTTAAAACGTATTCCAGCTCCATAATTGGGTCTAATGTTTTTTAATGTAAAATTGCTAACAGAATTGGATACATCACCTCCTCCTAAGAATGCAACAGCGCCCCATCTAGAATCTCCAAAGGATTTTCGGTATTCCATCTGTCCTGCAATAAGATGTCTATCTACATATCTTCCTTCTCTGTACCCTCTCATAATCTCATTACCACCTAATAAAGCCAATTCATTAAAAGGAACATCCCCACTTGAAAAAGTACCTAACAATTGAAAACCTAAGACATCATTTCCCGTTTTTGTAAGACCAAGAAAATGTCTGATATCAAATCGAGTTAATTGAAACTTATGAGTGCCTCCTAAAAATTTACCGTATGTCCCATATGTTGCTTCTATATACCAACCGTTTTGAGCATTCAAAATATTATTACGACTATCATACAGAACGGCAGCTTCCACTCCAGAAGATGTACTTCCGTTAAATCCTAAAATTTCATCAGGACCAAAAGAGGTTTCTTCCTCGTATTCTACATTAAAAATGGTATTATATCGCACGCCTGCCCCTATAAACAGATACCTAGCAAATAATTGTTTTAGAAATATAGGCTCTGCAAGAAACTGATAGTAATTGTATTCTAATTCATTTTCTTTTGCACTATCGCGTCCTATCCCATAAAATAACCTCGGGTAATTCTGAAACAATAAATTGCCTTCAATGACCCATTTTTCTTGGTTAGTAAACACCTCAAATCCAGAATAAAATATAAATTGATTATTCAATGTATATCGTATTGACATAGGGATATTAGAAGCTCTTGTCTCTTCGCCACTTCCATTAAATTTAAATAGGTACTTTGCCCCAGTACCAAAAGCTAGATTTGTCTCGGGACTGTAGGTGGCTACTGGTGCAGCTATAAATTTTTGCAAATAAAGGGTCGAATCTCTCTCAACAGCTTTTTTATTGGGATAAAAGGTGAAGAATTCAGCTAACTTTTCTAAATTTTGAGCCTGCGTATTTTGAATGCCTACGCACATCCAAAGAAACACAACAAGAACAAAGATATTTTTGTGTTTATATTTCATTTATCTATAACTAAGGCTTGCAAATTAAGTGACTTTTATTTAGAAATTACTATTATTCTATATCTTTTAGAAAATAGTGTGCTAGTTTTTTTCTATCGTTAATAGATTTTTCTACCATAGTAAGGCGTGACTCCAAAGCGATACTTTGAGAGATAAGCGAGTATAGTGAGGTCATCCAGTTTTATGATATGATATTATGATTTCTTTGCTTATATATCAGATACATTTTATGTGAATTCAGCTTTTTTAAAATACAAGTAAAATTTAATTACTTTTAGATTTTAGAGCAAAAATGGAAAAACCACCAAAACATATCAAATTTCAAAATCAGCAAAATGCAAAATCGCAATTTGATATTGTTAAAATAGAAGAACTTAAGCAACGAAAAGACTTAAGTCATTCCATTGATTTACATCATAAAGTGGAATTCTTCATTCTTTTGTTTATTGAAAAAGGAAATGGTTTCCATACGATAGATTTTACAGATTATCCTTGCTCAAAAGGAACTTTGCTTACTATTCGAAAAGATCAAATTCATAAATTTTTTAAAGACAATAATTTAGAGGGGAAGCTATTAATCTTCACCAATGAGTTCATAGTAAACTACCTCGAAAAAACAGAAGCGCAAAAAATAGTGCTTTTATTCAACGAACTATTGAGTGTTCCAAAATTACAATTAGATGGAACAGATTATATGAATTTTTGTCAAAGCATTCATCGCATAGAAAATGAATATTTTACGATTAATGACGAGTATTCTTTAAGTATCATTAGAAGTGAATTACATATTTTAATCACTCAGATTTTAAGAATTAAAGCAAAAAATAAACTTATTAATTTTGATAAGAAATATCTTCAAGAATTTTCTGTATTTCAAAACCTTGTTGAACAAAATGTGAATAAAACATTGAGAGTTAAGGATTTTGCAGAAAAAATGGGGATAAGTACCAAAACGTTGAACACGATATCAAGAAGTGTCGTTAACAAATCTGCAAAACAGTTTGTAGACGAGATTTGTACGATGCAAATCAAGAGATTATTGCTCAATACCAAATTGTCCATTAAAGAGATTGCCTACGTGTCAGGTTTCGAAGAGACCACAAATTTCTACAAATATTTTAAACGACAAACGTTAACTACTCCAGAGCAATTTAGGGTATCAAATTAGAATTTTCCCTTTTTTACAGTCTTTAGGCTTTTTATTATAGTTGAATGATTTATAGCTGCCAGTACTTTTGTGCAAACATTAATCTTAAACTATAAATGAATATGAAATTTTTAAAATCAAATTTTTTACCAATAACAGTATTACTTTTTGTCATCACTTTTACTTCTTGTCGCCGTGACGATGATCGCAATGCGATGTCTGCCATCACATTTGGTTCTAGTGTTACCGTTACAAATACTTTTCAGTCAACTGCATTTACAAATGACGAAGAGTTAGCTATAGAGGATTTATTTCAAGTACCAGAAGGTTCCTTAGCCGCTACAGCTAATGTAGGTGATGGTGTTGAATTTCCTAGCTACCTATTAAACTTGTATGATATTGATATAGAAGAAAACAGTATTTCTTTTGTATGTGTAGCACAAGCAAATGATCCAAATTACGGAGACCTCTTCCGTGTGTTAGAGCCAGATACATTTGATAGATATTACTTGACTTTCGAGAACGCTCAAGATGTAGGTGAATTTTCATCAAGTAACCCTTCGGTAACGCTTAGAGTTGATTCTGATAAGGTATTAGTTGTTGAGATTGGTGAAGGCTATGATTTCATGCCAGGTCAAAATTTTACCATCTCATTAAATTAAAATAATATGACTAATTGCGGTTCATAATTGCTAAATCATTAACACTAAAACGATTCGTATGAAAACTAAATTAATAGTAGTTGTTACAGTAGTAGTCTTGGCTATAAGCTGTAAAAAGGAACAAAATACTGTGACGCCTTCAATACTTGAAGTAACCACTTTTTCGCTAAAAAGCTCAGCAAACGAGCAAATATTTAATACGCTAGATGCAGAAGTTGAAGAAAACTTTACGAGTAAACAACCTGGATTTATAAGGCGTGAAAGTGCAGTAAACGAAAATGGGGAGTATGTTGTTTTGGTATATTGGAAAACGCTAGCAGACGCGCAAGCTTCCATGAAAAAATTTATGACAGATGCTTCTGTTGGAGAATATGCTGGGTTGATTGAAGGGGCTTCAATGAAAATGAATCGTTTCGAGATCAACGCAGATTTTAAGGACGGCGCAAGCAGATTTGTTGAAGTAATGACCTTTGATACTAATAGTGGTATTGATATGGGTAACTTTAATACTACAAATGCAAATGTTGGTAAAGAAACAGCTACTCGAAAAGGATTCTTGCAACGTATCACTGGGATAAACGAAGAAGGAAAGCAAGTAGTTGTGATATATTGGGATACTAAAGCCAATTCTGATGCTGCCTTACAACCTTTTATGAATAGCGCCACATCAAAAGAATTTATGGGGATGATGGTTCAGTCGTCTGTTGCTATGACTCGCTCCCAAATGCTTACTGCATTAAATTAGTTAGCGTTTAAAAAGATAAGATTCCCTTATTTAAGGCAGACCTCAAATACAGACAACAAGCTTAATTATTAATCTGATCTCAAGCAATATGATCGCACTAGAACAAAAACATATAGAAAGTACCTTAGAAGAATTATTTGCACATTCTAAAAGAGACCACTTCAAAATAGTAAAAGGCATTTTGAGAGGTTTATTTAGACCGATCCAACCAACAGATTTTAAAGACGTGTATCTTTCAATTTCAAGAGAACAAGGACAGGATTTAAAGGAGTTAGTAAAAGAGAATGATATAAAAAATATTGTTGAGTTTGGTACTTCATTTGGTATTTCTACCTTGTTTCTAGCACAAGGAGCTATCGAAACTGGAGGAACTATCATCACTACTGAATTAATCGAGTCCAAAGCACTAAAAGCAAAAGATAACTTTAAAAAAGCAGGTGTAAATGACATTATAGACGTCAGGATAGGGGATGCAATGGAAACCTTGAAAAATCATAATAACACTATTGACTTATTGTTGTTGGATGGCTGGAAGAATTTATACTTACCATTATTTACGATGCTAATGCATAATTTTCATAGCAATACAATAATTTATGTAGATAATGCAGATATGAGAGAAACTCAATCATTTTTAAACGTGATAAAGAAAGATGGTAACTATCTTTTTGAATCACGATATAACAAGAAGGTCGTTTTAATTACACTTAAAAAATAGTGTGTTAGTCAGATACTATTCTGCTGGAGTATAGCAGGGGATAAACGGTAAAAGTGACACAATTAAAAAAGAAATAAGAATCAAAAATCAAAGTGATACAATGAATTTCTTGAGAAAGAACTATGGATGGATTATTGTCGTTGTCTTGGCTAGTTTACCATTAATACCTGTTTTGAGTATCCTAGATCTTGATTTTTCAAATGGAATGTTTGAACTATCGGTTATTGGGTATGATCATGAAGAAAAGCAAAAGACAGCAGCGATGCTTTATCATATCTCGGGAGAATTCTCTATTAGGTGGATGACAGCTGTCCTAACGTTAACTCCTTTTTATATTCTTTTTGGCGTCACAAATCTTTACGTAAGACAAGCTATGGGTATTGCCACGGCAGTTTGGAGTTTTATCCATTTTATCTTCTTTATTTGGGTAGAAGGATTTTTACAAACGTTTACGCAAGTTAATTATATCGTAGGGTTTTTAGCTATTGTTATACTGATACCGTTGTTTTTTACATCAAATCGTAAGGCTATGAAGCGATTAAAAAGGAATTGGAAAAAACTTCAAAGGTTTGCCTATGCTGTTGTATTATTAAGCTTATTACACGTAGCTATCCTAGATAAAACCTGGTTGGTTTATGCTGTTGTAGTCGGATTAGGACTTCTTATAAGAACCCCGATAATAAAAGGAAGAATAAGTAAACTGCGATTAAAAAAGAAGTAACTTTTAACATGTACATGAAATGAAATTTATTGAACAAATACTTAAAGAGAAATATAAAGAGATCCTTCTATGTTTAACTGAAGATGTTGAAATCAATCTTCAGACAGTAGGAATTTCCAAAGGGAAAACTTCTGGCATTACACTTTTACGAAAGCAAAATGAATATCTTAAAAATGAAATAAAAGAGGTAAAAATCTTTAGGGAATTTGAAGATGATAAACATCTCGTTATTGAGTATGATATACTTTTAAATAACACCTTTGATTTGCCTTTAGTCATCATTTTAGTCAAGGAAGGAAATAAATACAAAGCCATACGAACCTATCACTCTGTTTATCCTATTACCGAAGGACATATTTTTAGACCTTCTATTTTCTCTAAAGAAATAACATTAACAGAACCGAAAGAGGTAGTGAACTACTTTCATGCAATAACAAAAGGCGCTACAAATGAAACAATGCAAACACTCTCGTTTGAAGATGATGTATATTTCAGAGAGCCCGCTGGTTGGAGATGGAACCATAAAACAGAAAATGGACTCAAAAACCATTTTGATCATTTCTTTGCAGATGGGGGAGTACCCTTAAAATTTCATAACTATATCTTTGATAAAGATAAAGGAACATTTGCAGGAGAATATACGTGTGATGCCTGGGGTACAGCCGTCTTTAAGCCTCAAGCAGGTATTTCTATTTATGATATAAATAAAGAAACAGGTAAGATAACCGGTATCAGAGTTTATGACAATGTGGATATGAGTTACACATGATTATAAGGAGGTTGTAAATAAAGCCTGCACATAAGAAAAAATATATACTTGTTCTCAGGCTACGATATTTTGGATTTTTATTTTATAATTCATATAACAATACCCTAAAAAGAAAAACAGTTACGATCCTTTCATAAAATAGCGTAACTGTTTTTTATGGATAAGAAGTATTTAAGCCAACTTCCCCGCCAATTTCAATGCTTCAGGAAAAAGGATGTTATTTTATAAATAAATGTATACGTGTAAGTCTTTTTCAAATCCCTCAAGCATAGAAAAAGTGTTGCTATAGGTAGTAAAAGCATCAGCTGGAGGGGTGTAATTATTAGTTAATCTTGTAATTGTTTTAAATGTCTTACCCGCATGATCGTGCTCGTGTTCCATCATTGATATGGGGTTTTGTACGGTACCAAAATGAGCAATTTTTAAAGGAGTTTTTCATCAAGATGTGCGACCATAATATTTACTGCCATTGCTTTTGCTATTGCCTTGTGTAATGAAAATAAAATAAAAGGATTTAACTACGCTATTTTGTTTTGGTTGTTTTTGGTTGTTTTTGGTTGTTTTTGGCTGTGATTTATGACGGTTATTTTTGATATCACTTATCGAATTTTAATTATTTTAAACTCTATATTTCAGTTTTGTTAGTGGATACAGGGGCTGTTTCAAAAGTTTTTTGAAACAGGTTTGGGCCTTCTAATTTCCATAATAGCATTATCTCTATGGGTGATGATACCACTGCTTACTATGTATAGAAAATGTAGAAAGAAAGATTTTTAAGGTGTTTATTGAACTAAGTTAAGAGTATACCCGTGGTTGGCAAATTCTTATTATTTGATTTTTATTGAGCTCGTTTTGTGACTCAATGTTCTTAGAAAAAACCGTGCTTATTCACTGTAATATTTTCGAATATTTCTCTTTACATATAGGAATCTTAAAAAACCTATTAAAAATAGGATAGGACCTATAATGATAAGCATTGTGCCTATCCACCTTATTTCTACGAGCATATCCAATTTAATAATAGCAAACCCTGAGCTTAAGAATACAATGAAGGTCCTGAAATAAGCAAGAAAGGTCCTTTCATTTGCAAGCCTAGTTCTATCAATTGCCAGTTTATCAGTAAGGGATAGTATTCGTTTTTCCATGTATTATAATTGGTATTATTTTATTCTTCCTGTAGCGCAACTTACGAAAGATTTTGCTTTAGAAATAATTCCATTTGGATCTTCAATAGAAGGGTACCCCAATGTTTTTAGTTTTTCTTTTACAGTGAATACATCTTCAGGTGTCTTATTGATAAAAGAAACTGTAGATGTTTTAGTATCAACTAAGATTTCCGATATCGTATCAAGCTCGGAAAGTGTTGTGGTAATCGTATTGGCACATCCTCCACATTTTAAATTTTGTACTATGATCGCTGTTCTCATCATTATGAAAGTTTATATATGTAAGGTAGGATGAATGCTTAACATAGGAAGTAACATAGGTTACACATGGCTTATTTATATCAAAAAAAGAGGTGACCTCACTAAATCACCTCTTTTCTCTAGTAACCAACCACTAGATCCATCGTAGTATATGGACTCACTTTTTTATTTATATGGGAATTACCGTTTTTCCCGTCCAAGCCATCATTCCGCCAGATAAGTTATACGTGTGTTCTACACCTAAACCTTCTAATAGTTGACAGGCCTGAGTACTGCGGTTTCCACTTCTACAGTAGATATAGTAGTTCTTGTTCTTATCTAACTTTTCAGCAGTTGCCTTAAAGGCAGGGATGTCTAAAAAGTTTATCATAATAGCATTGTCAATGATACCTTCCTTACACTCTCTGGGAGTTCTAGCATCTATAATGACAGCTTGTGTGTCATTTGCTAGTAACTCTAACCACTCTATTTGATGTAAATTTTTCATTCTTGTCCTATTTACAATGTAGTGGGACAGATAAAATTTGAAACCTGCACGCCAGATTCTTTAATGGCTTTAAAGCCTCCCTTCACATCAATTAAATTATGGATGCCTCGACTTTTTAAAATGGAAGCGGCAATCATACTTCTATACCCTCCCGCACAATGCACAAAGAAAGGGGTGTCATCTGGAAATGCTGATAAGTGATCGTTTAAGAAATCCAGCGGCGTATTGGCGGCATCTATTATATGTTCAGATAGATACTCACTTTCTTTGCGAACATCAAATACAGGTTGATTCTCTTTTTCTAATTCTTGCTTAAACGTATCTGATGTGATAGAGCTTACTACATCATATTCCATAGTTGCTTTTTTCCAAGCTTCGAAGCCCCCTTCAAGATATCCTAATGTATGATCAAAACCAACTCTAGAAAGTCTTGTAACTGCTTCTTCTTCTCGCCCTGGTTCTGTAACTAACAATAGAGGTTGTTTTACATCTGCAATTAAAGCCCCTACCCAAGGAGCAAAACTGCCGTCAAGTCCAATAAATATAGATCTAGGGATATGTCCGTTGGCAAATGCATCTTGATGACGTACGTCTAATACGACAGCTCCCGTTTCATTTGCAGCGGCTTCAAAAGCGGCAGGTGATAATGCTTGTGTCCCTCTTTTTAAGATAGCATCAATATCATCGTACCCTTCTTTATTCAATTTTACATTGGCAGGAAAGTATTGTGGTGGGGGTAAAAGTCCGTCTATTACTTCTTCTATAAACTCTTCTTTGGTCATATCTGCACGCAAGGCATAGTTCATTTGCTTTTGATTACCCAAGGTATCCACCGTTTCTTTCATCATATTTTTACCGCAAGCAGAACCCGCTCCATGGGCAGGATATACGATCACATCGTCAGCAAGTGGCATTATTTTTTCGCGTAAGCTATCATAGAGAAATCCTGCTAAATCTTTTTCAGTCAAAACGCCCATTTTTTGAGCCAAATCAGGTCTTCCTACATCCCCTAAGAAAAGGGTGTCTCCACTAAAAATAGCATGATCTTTCCCGTTTTTATCTCTCAATAAATAGGTGGTGCTTTCCATGGTATGTCCTGGGGTGTGCAATGCAATGATTGTGATCTCACCCAGTTTAAATTCTTGACCGTCTGTAGCAATGATCGCATCAAATGTTGGATTTGCATTGGGACCAAAAACAATAGGAGCTCCCGTTTCTTTTGCTAAAGTGACGTGACCGCTTACAAAATCTGCATGGAAATGAGTTTCAAATATGTATTTGATTTTTGCGTTGTCGCTTTTGGCTCTATTTATATAGGGTTTTACCTCTCTTAATGGATCAATAATGGCAACCTCACCATTGCTCTCAATGTAATAGGCACCTTGGGCTAGGCAACCTGTATAGATTTGTTCGATTTTCATACGTCTAATTTTTAGGGTACGCTTTCGCGAAAGCATACTATTCTTTACTAAATTAATAGGTCTTTGGAGATCCCACAGTAACCTAAGTTACATAGCCTTATTGTTTTACAAAAAATTCCATATAGAATATAAAGATGGCCATGACAAAAATGAAGTATCCAAACGCTCTTTTTAATTTATTACCATCAATAAAGTTACTTAGGTAACTTCCTATAAAGATTCCAAGGAAAGAGATTCCAGTAAAAATGGAAAGGAATATCCAATCAATTTCCATGTTAAATGCATCTCCTAAAAAGAAGCCGAGTAGTGATTTAAAAGCAATGATAACGAGGGAAGTCCCTACGGCTACTTTCATTTCTACATTGGCTAAAATAACAAGTGCAGGGATAATGAGAAAACCTCCGCCAGCGCCTATCAATCCAGTAATACCGCCTACAATGAGTCCCTCTACCAAAATTAAAGGGTAGTTGTATGTTACGACATCATCTCCCTTTGAGTCTTTTTCTTTACGCTTTTTTAACATGGAAAATGCGGCAGGGATCATTAAGACAGCAAACAATCCAAACATGGCCATTCTGCGGGTGAAATCAAAATCTCCTAGGGTATATATCACATCAGGTAATGCTGGGACAACATAATGCCGCACTACTGCGACCCCTACGATAGCGGGTATACCAAAGACGATGGCTGTGCGCCAATCTACATATCCTTTAAGATGCTGTTTGATACCTCCTAGTAACGCACTTGCTCCAACAACAAATAAGGAATATGCGGTCGCTACTTTTTCATTTACAGAGAATAAATAGGCTAAAACTGGTACTGCTAATATAGAACCTCCACCGCCTATTAAACCGAGTGAAATCCCTATGATTAATGCACTTATGTACCCAAATACCTCTAGTAATCCCATAATTTGTTATTGTGATTTTGATGCAAAAATAGATAGACTGCTAGTGTTTGACAGTAACATAGGTTACATAGTTAGTCTAAATTGATAATTTCTATATAGTTCCTATGTAATTCAATTTTTCCGAGATTTTCTAACTTCTTAAGGAGCCTTGAAATCACCACTCTTGAACTATGAAGCTCATAGGCAATTTCCTGATGCGTATTGCGTATCGTAGTGTTCTTAGTAACTCTTGCTTTTTCCTTAAGGTAGTTAAGAAGTCGCTCATCCATATTATCAAAAGCAATACTGTCTATGGTATGCAACATCTCATTAAGACGGTTATGGTAACTTTCAAAGACAAAGTCTCTCCATGATTTATAGGTAGACATCCATAGTTCCATTTTTTGAATCGGGATCATGATCAGTTTTGTATCTGTTTCAGCGATGGCTCTGATCTCACTTTTGGTTTGTCCCATACAACAGGTCATCGTCATAGAACACGTTTCTCCTTTTTCTAGGTAATACAATAAAAGTTCATCCCCATTTTTATCTTCCCTAAGTACTTTTATAGCACCAGAAACCAATAAAGGCATTCCTTTTATGTAGGCTCCAATTTCGATTAATTTGAATCCTGCAGGGACTTCTTTGTAGGTGCCTACGTGTACTATCTCATTAATAAGTGCCTCTTCAAAAAGAGATCCGTAACTATTTTTGAGTTCTTGAATCATTTTCTAGACCTATTTGGTGATTACTA